>JAGHZG010000174.1 GCA_017743275.1 Chloroflexota bacterium
GTCATCACCGGTCAATCGGAGAACCTGGCCCCCGCCGACCGCAAACTGTACGCCTTGCGGGACGTCACCGGCACCGTCTCTTCCCTCCCACTCATTGTCAGTTCCATCATGAGCAAAAAACTGGCCGGCGGCGCGACGGTCATCCTGCTGGACGTCAAAGTCGGCAGCGGGGCGTTCATGAAGACGGTGGACGAGGCCACTCGCCTGGCTGAGGCGATGGTCCGCCTGGGTCGGGAACTGGGCCGCCGGGTCGGCGCCCTCGTCTCCGATATGAACCAGCCCCTGGGGTGGGCCGTGGGCAACGCCCTGGAGGTCCGGGAGGCCATCGGTGTCCTGCACGAAGAGGGACCGACAGACCTGCGAGAGCACTGCCTGGTCGTCGCCGCAGAGATGCTGGCACTGGCAGGCCGGGTCGCCGACTCCACCGAGGGAGTAGAACTGGCCGCCCAGGCCATCGCCGACGGCAGCGCATGGCGCAAATTCCGCGCCCTGGTCGCTGCCCAGGGGGGAGATGTCCGCTTCGTGGACGAGCCCGACCGGTTACCCCGCGCCCCCATGGTAGAACCCATCCCCGCCCCGACCGACGGGTACCTCCAGAGAGTGAACGCCGCGCAGGTCGGGATGGCCGTGGTGGACCTGGGGGGCGGTCGGGAAAAGAAAGGGGACCCCATAGACCACTCCGTCGGCGTCATCGTCCACTACAAGGTCGGCGACCGGGTCCAGAAAGGGACTCCTCTGTGCACCATCCACGCCAGCGACCGGGTCCGGCTGGAACGGGCGAAAGTTCGCCTCCTGGAGGCCCACACCATCGGGCCGGAACCCGTCCCTCCCCTGCCGTTGTTCTACAAAAAAGTTGCGCCGTGAGGAGTCATCATGCCAGCCCCATCTCCATCCCCCACCAATCCGATGAGCACCTTTCTGGAAGAATGCCGGAAAGAGTACCAGCAGATTCAGAGCGAACTGAAAGAAGTGGACATGCTGATCCAACAGACGGCCAGCGAGGTGGACCGTCTGGCTCAGCGCAGCACCCAGGCCGCCAACCACCTCCAGCAGGTAGAAGCGCATTTGGACACCATCCCCCGCCAGGATATTCGCGAAGCGTACCAGGCTCTGATGGAGACCCAGCAGCGCCTGTTCACCATGCGGGGACAACTGGAAAAACTCCAATCCGACCAGCGCCACCTCCAGCAATACGCCCGCCTGCTGCAACGAATCCTGGAATCCTGCCAGGAAGGGGCCGTGCCTCAGGAACGGGTTCAGCCTGCGGCCGAGGGGGTCCCCGCGGTCGTGCGGGCCATTGAGGCCCAGGAGCGGGAACGCCAGATTCTGGCCCGCCAGATGCACGACGGCCCGGCCCAGGCGCTGACCAACCTGGTCCTCCAAGCCGAAATCTGCGAACGGTTGTTTGAGAGCAACCCGGAGCAGGCCCGCGCGGAATTGGCCAATCTGAAAACCGCAGTAGTGGCAACCTTCCAGCGAGTGCGAACCTTCATCTCCAACCTGCGCCCGATGATGCTGGACGACCTGGGGCTGGTCCCCACATTGCGGCGACACATTGAGGACATCGGCGAAGGGGAAGGATTCCGGGTGAACCTGACCATCACCGGGCGGGAGCGCCGGTTTGCCCCGTACAAAGAGGTGACCGCTTTCCGGGTGATTCAGGAACTCCTGACCAACGCCCGGGACGTTTCCTACGCGACGCGCGCTCAGGTCAATGTAGATATTGGAGAGGACCGGATTCTGGTTTCCGTAGAAGATGACGGCAGTGGCTTTGAGATAAGCGAATTGGGCCGGGGAGGCACAGTGGCTGAACGAATGGGGCTGGATACCCTGCGGGAGCGGGTGGAGATGCTGGGGGGACGGTTCCAGATAGAAAGCACCCCCGGCAGAGGCACCCGCGCGCTCTTTGAACTTCCCCTACCGTGACCGCTTCAACAAACGTGCTCCTCACTCTATCAGGCGACCGGCACCCAGCGGATGCCGGTCGCTTTCGTTTCCCGCGCGGGAATCCTCTCCGGTCTCCGGATTGACCCACACATCCCCCACCCGAAGAGCGTCCACTTCGCTCAGAGAATGGGCTGGAGTGAGCAGAAGGACGGTCTTCCGGGCCATGTCCACTTCCAGAACAATGCCCAGGGCCAGCGCGAACCCCCGGCGGTCCTCCATCGCCACCAATTGGTAGCGGCTGAAGCAGGGGGCCGGAAATACAGCCAGTCGGGCCCATGAAATTTCCAACGGGTAGGCGTTGGCGAAGTAGCGGGCGAAGAGGCGAGCCCGGTGGGCCCGGCGGGCCAGCATATCCCGCGGCCGGACCGCAGAAGCGGCGGGCAATTCCACCACGCGCGTGCGGGCCGAACGGCGCAACGGGCCCAGAATGGGCTCCAACTCACTCCCCCGCTGAATGGCGAACACGACGCTGGGCTCCAGCAGGTCCACTTTGGCCAGTTTCAGCGCCGGCCCCCCTTGCTCCGGCGCGACCAGTCCCGTGGTATCCAGCACGGTCGCCGTGGCCCCCAGTTCCTGGGCCCGCCGGGCCAGTTTGTAGACCCCGATCAGGGTCGGCAACATGTGCCCGCGCGGAGAATTGGCGCCCACAAACACCCGCACGCGCGGGCCGCCGGGGGGAAACCCCGTCTCTCCACCCTGCCGCAGAGCCAGCGTCATCGTCGTCGGCGGGCCCAAACTGGCCTGACCGATGTCGCCGTCAATAAACGCCACCCGTTCATGCAGCGCGCAGAGACGGGTGTAGAGATACCGGGCGAAGGTGGACTTCCCCGTATCCGGCGCGCCGATGACCATCAGGAGCCCGGAGAGGCCCTCCAGATTCAGTTGTTCCCAATACGGGGGGATTTCTATGTTGACCACGGACGACTGACCACTGACGACTAACGGCTAACTGCTGACGACTAACGGCTAACTGCTGACGACTAACGGCTATCCAACAGGGAACGAAGAACCGCCAGATTCTCTACGTCCTCGTGCAGATCGTCGCTCTTGGGGGTCTCCAACAGGCCCGGCAGCGCGGCCAGGCGCGGGTCGTTGACCACCCTCCGGAAGGTCTCCAGCCCCAACACCCCCTTGCCAATGTGCTCGTGTCGGTCCACCCGACTGCCCAGACCGTTTTTGCTGTCGTTGAGGTGGACCACCAGGAGGCGGGAGAGGCCGATGATGCGATCAAATTCTTCCAGAGTGGCCTCGTACCCTTCCGGCGTCCGCAACTCGTAGCCAGCAGCAAAAGCGTGGCACGTATCCAGACAGACCCCCAACCGCTCCCCCTCCGGGGTGTTTTCTATCAGCCAGGCCAGTTGTTCAAACCGGTAGCCCAGATTGGTGCCCTGCCCGGCGGTGGTCTCTAACAGAATGCGGGCCCGAAAGCCGCGCGTGGCGGCGTGGACCTCCCCCAGCGCCCGGGCCACCCGCTTCAGCCCCTCCTCCTCCCCGGCGTCCATGTGAGAGCCAGGATGAAGCACCAGATAGGGGATGTCCAGTGCCTCACACCGCTCCAGTTCTACGATGAGCGTATCCCGGGACTTCCGCCAGAGTTCCTCATCCGGCGCGGCCGGGTTCAGGAGATACGACGCGTGCCCGACGGCCGGGTGAATGCCGGTCTCGGCCGCTTTCTCTTTGAAGAGGCGAATGTTCTCATCTGTAAGCGGCTTGACGGCCCAGGCGCGGTTGGATTTGACGAACAGTTGGACGGCATCGCACCCCACCATGCGGGCCCGGTCAAAGGCCAGGTGCAGGCCCCCCGCGATGGACTCATGTGCGCCCAGTCTCATCGTCCTCCTCCGATTCCTGGACGAGTCGTTCCAGTTCCTCCTCCAGACTCTCCAGTTCCTGCAGCATCGCCGGCGGGACGGAGTGCCTGGGGAGACGGGCCTTCAGGTCGGCAATCCGACGCTCCAGTTCAGCAATCCGTTCTTGCTTCATCGTTCACCCGCGTCCGCAACGATTCAGACCAATTGAAATCGTCCTCCCTGGGCACTTCGCGCCGGGTGTTGGCCTCCGCCGACACTCTTCCGTCCGCATCACAGGAGAGAGGTCGGCGAAGGCCGACCATCGGCCCCAGGCCCAAAAAGGCTGACTTCCAGTCAGCGCATCGCTCCCATTTCCCTCCGCTGGGCATCCAGCAATCCGGCGGGCGCGCCCTCCAGCATCATCTCCACCACCCGCTCCGCCGCGACGAAGGCCCAGCACAGCCCCCAGCCGCCCAGTCCCAGAGCAAAATAGACCCCCGGCAGATGTGGTAGCGCCCCCACAACGGGCACACCGTCCGGAGTACAGCCAAAAATCCCGGTCCAGCGGTGGACAATGCGCCCCTCCACCTCCGGGAAGTATCGGCGGACAAAGCGGGAGAGCCCCTCCCGCAACGCCGCATCCGGGTCGGGGGAATTTTCCGCTAAGTACGGGCGCCGGGGATACCGCCACGCGCCCATGAGCAGGCGGCCATCTGGAAGAGGACGGGCATACTCGTAGCCATAATCGGCATAGCAGGGGAGAGTCAGTGGTGGCTCATCCCGGCCTTCGTCCAACCGGGCAGTTACCAACAGGGCATGTCCCGGATTCACCCATCGGGAAAGAGTGGGCTCCAGGGTGGGCGCATACCCTCCGGCAGCCAGCACCACCGCGCCGCAGCGGACGGTCCGCCGATACGCCCACACCCGGATGTCGGCCCCCTCGGCCTCCAGGCCCTGGACTTCAGTGTCGGCATGGACGGTAACCGGCGCGGAGACCAGCAGGGCCCGGGTCAAGTCGGCCGCGTCCACCACCCCGTCGTCGGGGCGCTGCAGGGCGGCCAGAAACCCCCGTTGCAGCGGGTCGGTCCTGCTGAACCCGGCATCAAATCCGTCCTCCCGCAGGAGTTCCGCCGAGGCCCGCAGCGCCTCCGCTTCTTCTTCCGTCACTGCCAGAGCCAGACTTCCCGTCCGCTCCACCCGCACGCCCAGGTGAGCGGCCGCCTCCATCAGATGTTCCCGCCCTT
>JAGHZG010000175.1 GCA_017743275.1 Chloroflexota bacterium
CGCTCCATTGGGGCAGGGTGTAGGGGCAACCCTTGCGGTTGCCCCCCCTTGCGGTCGCTCCATTGGGGCAGGGTGTAGGGGCAACCCTTGCGGTTGCCCCCCCTTGCGGTTGCCCCATTGAGGCAGGGTGTAGGAGCAACCCTTGCGGTTGCCCCCCCTTGCGGTCGCTCCATTGGGGCAGGGGCAAGCCCTGCCCCTACAGCATCCGGTATCATCAGGAGGCTACATCATGGACAAATGGGAATGCATGGTTTGCGGCTACATTTACGACCCCGCGAAAGGCGACCCCGATCGCGGAATTCCTCCCGGAACCCCCTTTGAGGCCCTGCCGGAGGACTGGACCTGCCCCGATTGCGGCGCGACGAAGGATATGTTTGAAAAGGTGTAGACGGACCGGCATTTTTTTATGGATCGCTATGTCATCATCGGGAACGGCGTCGCTGGGGTGACGGCGGCGCAATCCATCGCGCGCGCCCGGCCAGGGGCCGACCTCCACCTTTACGCGGCGGAGCCATACCCGTACTACCGCCGCCCCCAACTCCCGGATTACATCGCCGGAATCGTCACCGAAGCCGACATTTTTTACCGCCCCCCCGAGTGGTACGACGCCCAGGGCATCCGCGTCCACCTGAACGCCCCGGTGGTGGAACTGGACCCGCAGGCCCACCGCCTGCGGTTGGCCGACGGCACCGAAGTCCCCTATGACCGGCTCCTGCTGGCTACAGGCGGCCTGGCGTGGATGCCGCCTATAGAGGGGGCTGACCGCCGGGGCGTCTTCACTCTGCGCACGCTGGACGACGCCCGTGCTATCCGCCAGTTCGCCCAATCCGTCCGCCGGGGCGTGGTCATCGGCGGGGGCCTGCTGGGGCTGGAGACGGCGCGGGCCCTGCGGGCCCTGGGGCTGGAAGTGACCGTCCTGGAGTTTGCCCCCTATCTGATGCCCCGCCAGTTGGACCGGGAGGGAGCCGCAGTGCTGGAAATATTACTGCGACAAATGGACATCCAGACCGTCACCAGCGCGGTCACCGAGGCGATTCTGGGAGACGGCGCGGTGCGGGCCGTGCGCCTCAAAAACGGAGAGGAGTTCCCTGCCGACCTGGTGGTCTGCTCCACCGGCATCCGCTCCGATGTGGCACTGGCCCGCCAGGCTGGCCTAGCAGTGCACTGGGGAGTGGTAGTGGACGAATCCCTGCAGACCAGCGCGCCGGACGTCTACGCGGCCGGGGATGTAGCGGAGGCCGGGGGCATCGTCTACGGCATCGTCCCCGCCGCCATAGAGCAGGCGCGCGCGGCGGCCGCCAATATGGTCGCCCCCGGCAGCGCCACCTACTCCGGCACGCTCCCCGCCACCACCCTCAAGGTCGTCGGCGCGGAGTTGACGTCGCTGGGGGAGTGCGTGGCCGAAAGCAATGACCTGGTCCAACTCCGGCGCGCCGACCCGCAGAACGGCCGCTACCGCAAACTGGCCCTGCGGGACGGCCGCATCGTCGGCGCCATTCTCCTCAATGAGCGGGAGCACACTTCCCCTATCCGGCAGTTGTTGGAGCAGGGCACCGATGTCTCCGCCTATGTAGACCTCCTGGTAGAGGAAAAACCGGACTGGAGCGCCATAGGAGCAAAGTAGGGGGACCGATGGGCGAGAAGACCCAGCGCAACCTGTACGAGGCCTTCGTCGGCGAGGCCAAAGCGCACCGGCGGCTGCTGGCCTTCGCCCGCAAAGCGGAGGAGGAGGGATACCCGGATGTCGCCCGCCTGTTTCGCGCCGTCGCCTACGCCGAGGGCATCCACGCCGATATGGCCCTGCGGCTGATGGGGGAGGCCGTCGTCCGCTCCACTGAGGAGAACCTGCAATCCTCCTTTGAGCGGGAACGGTTCGCCAGTGGCATCGCCTACCCCCGCTTCATCCAGGAAGCAGAGGAAGAGGGGGACCGGCGGGCGGCCCTGGTCTTCAGCCGGGCACGGGACGTGGAGGAGGCCCACGCGGCCCTTTACAAGCGGGCCATCAGTTGCATGCTCCGGGAGGAGCCCTGCACCTATTACGTCTGCGACGTCTGCGGCTATGTGGCCGAAGGTGAGCCCCCCGATGAGTGCCCCGTCTGTGGGGCAAAGCGGGAGAGGTTCGTGAGGATAGAGTGAAACGTGAAACGTGAAGACGTAAAACGTGAAACGTGAAAGGAGAGATATGGCAGTATTTACGGCAGCAGAGGCAGTCAATATGGCGCTCCGGATTGAGCAGACCGGAGAGGCCTTCTATACGAACGTCGCCCGGAAAGTCGGCGACCCCCAGGTCAAGGCAGTGCTGGAGGACCTGGCCGTTCAGGAGCAGCGGCACTACAACGCGTTTATGAAACTGAGCGGGTACATCTCGGAGCCACCGTCCCATTCCCAGCAGGAGTGGGAGGAGTACGCGCAGTACCTGCAGGTGGCCGTGGATAACGCCATCTTCGCCGGTCCGGACAAGGCGCTGGCGCTGGCGGAGTCCATCGCCGACCCCCAGGAGGCGCTGCGTATGGCGCTGGGGTTTGAGAAGGACACCCTGCTCTTCTACTACGACCTGCGGGAAATGATGCGTGAGGCCGACCGCCCCGTCGTCAACGAGATTATCCGCGAGGAAAAGGCCCATGTCCGGCGCCTGGCGAGCCTTTTGGGTGGCGCCCGGGGACAGGCATAGCATCCGGTGACAGTCACCTCACAAGGGTGACTGTCACTCTTTTAGGGAGGTGACCTTGAAAGGACTGATTCTGAGCGGTGGCAAAGGCACCCGTCTCTACCCACTGACCTATACGCGTGCCAAGCAACTGATCCCGGTGGCCAACAAGCCCATCCTCTTCCGCGTCATTGAGGCCATCCGGGACGCCGGCATCACCGACATCGGCATCGTCGTCGGCGACACCGCCGAGGAGATCAAGGCGACCGTCGGGCGGGGCAACCGCTGGGGCATCCGGATCACCTACATCCACCAGCCCCAGCCCCTGGGCCTGGCCCACGCGGTCAAGGTGAGCCGTGACTACCTGGGAGACGAGCCCTTCGTGATGTTCCTGGGGGATAACGTCATCCAGGGCGGCATCACCGAACTGGTCCGCCAGTTCCAGGAATCGGACTGGAACGCGCAGATTGTGCTGACCCGAGTGGAGCACCCGGAGCAGTACGGCGTCGCCGTCCTCAACGGCGAGGGCCGGGTGGTGCGGCTGATAGAAAAACCTCAGGAGCCACCCTCGGACCTGGCCCTGGTGGGTATCTATATGTTTGACCATCACATCCACCAGGCCGTGGACGAAATCAAGCCGTCCTGGCGGGGGGAACTGGAAATCACCGACGCCATCCAGTGGCTGGTGGAGCACGATTACAAGGTCTTCCCGTACATCCATCGCGGCTGGTGGATTGACACCGGCAAACCCGGGGATATGCTGGAAGCCAACAGTATGGTGCTCCAGGAACTGGTCCCCGTCATAGAGGGGTACGTGGACCGGGACTCCGAGGTGGATTGTCGGGTGACGGTGGAGAAGGGCGCGGAGATCATCAACAGCGTGGTGCGGGGGCCGACGATCATCGGCGAACGCTCCCGCATCGTCAACTCTTACATCGGCCCGTTCACTTCCATCTACCACGACGTGGTGGTGGAAAACAGCGAGATTGAGCGCTCCATCGTGCTGGAACACAGCGTCATCCGCGACCTCCCCGCCCGTCTCCAGGACAGTCTGATCGGGCGCAACGTGGTGCTGACCCGCTCCCCGATGAAGCCCAAAGCATTCAAGATGAATCTGGGGGATTACAGCCAGGTAGGAGTATTATAGCAGTTAGCCGTAAGCAGTTAGCCGTAAGCAGTTAGCCGTAAGCAGTTAGCCGTAAGGAGGAAAACGTGGAAAGGGGCAAGGTCAGGAGTTATCGGGACCTCCAGGTCTGGCAGCGGTCCAAAGCCCTGGCCGTGGAGATTTATCGGGTCACAGCCGCTTTTCCGCCGAAAGATCAGTACGGCCTGGCCGACCAGATGCGCCGGGCCGCCGTCTCCATCCCGTCCAATATTGCCGAAGGGCATATCCGCCGCTCCCCCAAAGTCTTCGCACAGCACATAGACATCGCGCTGGGCTCCGCCGCCGAATTGAGCACGCAACTGGAGATTGCCCGAGACATCGGTTATCTGGCCGAGCCCGTCTACCAGAGTCTCCAGAGCGAACTGGAAGAAATCGTCAAAATGCTCTTCGGCCTGCTATCCACCGTCACCCGCAATTCCCACCGCACCCGCTAACGACTGACGACTACCGGCTACTAACGGCTACCGGCTAACGACTAACGGCTAATAACCGGAGGGAACATGGCCGCAAAAGGCATGGTCATTATAGACGAAAACCGCTGCAAGGGATGCGGACTCTGCGTTTCCGTCTGTCCGGTGCACATCCTGAAACTGGCCAACGGCCGCTTCAACATCCGGGGGTACCGGCCCGTGGAGGTGACGGATCCGGAGGCATGCACCGGATGCGCGATGTGCGCCACCATCTGCCCCGACGTGGTCTTCACCGTCTATCGTCGGCGGGCCCGCCGGGAGCAACCTGCTGCCGAGTCACTCAGCACCGAAGGGCACACCATCCGCTGGTAGAACAGAAGCCTTCGCGTTGACGAAAGGTTCTGGAGGTAACATCTATGGCAAAAGAACTGTGGGAAGGCAATGCCGCCATCGCCGAGGCCGCCGTCCGGGCTGGCCTGGAGGCGTTCTTCGGCTACCCCATCACCCCTCAGACCGAGATTCTGGAGTACCTCTCCCGTCGCCTGCCCGAACTGGGACGGGTCTTTCTGCAGACCGAGAGCGAAATCGCATCCATCAACATGGTCTACGGCGCGGCCTGCGCAGGCGCGCGGGCGATGACCTCCTCTTCCAGCCCCGGCATCAGCCTGATGCAGGAGGGGTTCTCCTACATCGCCTGCTCCGAAGTGCCCGCCGTCATCATCAACGTCATGCGGGGCGGGCCGGGACT
>JAGHZG010000176.1 GCA_017743275.1 Chloroflexota bacterium
GTCGCACGTCGCAGGGAGCAGGTCGCACGTCGCAGGGAGCAGGTCGCACGTCGCAGGGAGCAGGTCGCACGTCGCACGGAGCAAGTCGCAGGTTACAGGCGGGAGTACGGTATGAAACGACGTTTATGGCTGGCCGTGGGAATCCTGGCGGCGTCCGTTCTGGTCGCTGGGGCGGTGGTGACTCTCTTCCCCGGACTCCGGGAGCAGGCCCTGGCCCTGGTCGGGATGCGCCGCCCGGCGGCGGGGGAGATCACCGCTTCCGGCTTCATTGAGGCCGAAGAGGTCGCCATCGCGGCAGAGGTCGGCGGGCGCATCGCCGAGGTGCTGGTTGCCGAAGGGGATGTGGTGGAGGCCGGACAGGTCCTGATCCGTCTGGATGACCGGATCGCTCAGGCCCAGGTCGCCCTGGCCCAGGCAGGGGTGGAGGTGGCCCAGGCCCAACTGGCCCGCGCACGGGCCGGTGCCCGTCCGGAGGAAATCCGCCGAGCCCGCGCGCTCCTGGCCCAGGCCGAGGCCGCCCGGGATGGCGCCTACCAGGCCTGGCAGGACGCGCGCGCCCTGCTGGCGAATCCCCAGGACCTGAACGCCCGCATCGCTCAGGCGGAGGCCCAGGTGAACGCCGCCCGCGCCACCCTGGACCAGGCCGTCGCCCTGAAAGATATGGCCGAAATGGCCTACAACCAGTACCAGGCGGCGATGCGGGAGTGGGAGAGCATCTCGGAGCCGTACCGCCCGCCCCTCTCCCCGGAGGTCCACGGGGTCATCTACGCGTACTGGAAAGCGTGGGCCGGGGTCAACTCCGCCGGAGCCGCCTACGACGGGGCACGGGAGGCGCTGGACCTGCTCTACCGGATTCGGCAGAACCCCCAGTCGCTGCGGGCGCAGGTGGACGCGGCGGAGGCCCAATACCGGGCGGCGGAGGCCGCCGTCGCCCAGGCCCGGGCGTATCTGGACGGGCTGGAGGCCGGCGCGACGCCCGAAGAAATCGCCGCGCTGGAGGCCCAGGTCCGCCAGGCCGAGGCCCAACGGGAGAGCGCCCGGACGGTGCTGGCGAAACTGACGCTCACCGCGCCCGTCGGCGGACAGGTGGTGGAGGTTGTCGGCCACGCGGGGGAACTGGCCGCGCCGGGCGTCACCCTCATCACCCTGGCCGACCTGGAGCAGGTTACCCTGACCATCTATGTTTCTCAGAACCGGCTGGGGCAGGTGCAGGTGGGGCAGTCGGTGGAGGTCCGGGTGGACTCCTTCCCCGGCCGCGTCTTCATCGGGCGAGTCGCCACCATCGCCACCGAGGCCGAGTTCACTCCCCGCAACATCCAGACCGCCGACGAGCGGGCCAACATGGTCTTCGCCGTCAAAGTGGTCATTCCCAACCCGGACCGGGCCCTGAAGCCGGGGATGCCCGCGGATGCGGTACTGCGGTAGAGGTCATTGTAGGACAACTGCGAGCAGTTCTCCTGCAAAGCATTTGGAGGGGATTGCTTCGCCCCCTGCGAGGGCTCGCAATGACGCCTCGGGGAAGCGACGCTGGCGGTGTTCTTGCACAGTGTCAGGCGAGGAGTAGTCGGCCCAATGGTCCGTTTCCGGGCACCTCACCCACCCAGCGGATAGCGGGGAAGGCATTCCGGACGGCGTTGTAGAGTCGCTCATCCGCGGTCCAGAATTCGCCCCCCACGATGTCGGTCAGGGCCAGGTAGCACGTATCGTATGTGGAGGGGCGATTGAGGCGAGACGCCAGGTCAAACGCCCGCAGGGGAAGTTCTGGCGGGTCCAGAAACGCAATGTCCAGCGACAGAGCGACTTCCAGCGCCCTGCGCGCGTCCTTCGCCTGCATCAGGCCGCGGACCACCTTGCACCACAGGGCTGACGCCACTTCATATCGCAGCAAATGTGGAGCGACTACCTCCGCGTCGCGGCTCATCCAGGCCGTCCAGAGGGCCAGCGCCCTCTCACTCTGGCTCTCCGGGGTTACCAGGGCAACGACCAGGCTGGCATCAACGCATACCGGTAAGTTCGGCATCCCGCTCCTCCCGCATCCGGCGGATGTCCTCGGACGAGTCGGGGAGTTGGCCGTACCTGGCCCGCAATTCCTGCTGGAGGGACCGGAGCCGTTCCACGCTCTCCATCCGCTGGCGGAGCCGGATTTCCCGTTCGGCGGCCTGAGCGATAACGCGGGACCGTTCCCCCGGAGGGATGAGTCGCCGGATTTCTTCCCACAGGGTGCGAGGGAAGACGAGGGTGACACGGACGGTATCGTTCATACATACCTCTGATGCATAAAAATTCTCTGTACGAATTGTACACCATAAAAGAGCGCCTGTCAAGGCTTTCCATCCCGCAATCAGTGGGTACTACCAGATAACGGAGCGCCGGCCACGAATGTTCTTTTTATTCTATGGAACTTTATCAGCCTGCATGCAGGCCTGGCGGCCTGCGCTACGGGGTATGCTTTCGCCAGCGTCTTGTGTATACTTGCCCAGGGGCTCCTGAAGGCCCAAAATGGCTGGCGCTCCGTGCCCGGCTACGAACGACCGTTCGTAGTGAGCCACGAAGCACAGCGAAGTGGCGTCCCAAAAGCCCAAAACGGCACTCCGCTGGCGCTCCGTGCCTGACTACAAACGACCGCTCGTAGTGAGCCACGAAGCATAGCGAAGTGGCGTCCTAAAGACCCAAAACGGTACTCCGCTGGCGCTCTGTGCCTGACTATGAACGAAGGGGAACTGATGAAAAGAAAACACCACTCCCTTGTATCCTTGTATCCCTGTCTACTTCTTCTTCTCCTGACTTCCTGTACCCAGAACGGGGAGAATGGGTCGCTGAGCGCCACGGGCTTCATTGAGGGGACCCAGGTCCGCATTGCGCCGGAGGTGGGCGGGCGGATCGCGGAGATTCTGGTGGACGAAGGGGACGAGGTGGTGGCGGGGCAGGTGCTGGTGCGGTTGGACGATGCCCTCTGGCAGAGCAAATGGCGGGAGGCGCAGGCGGCGGTGGCGGCAGCGGAGGCCAACCTGGCCCGCGTGCAGGCCGGGGCGCGGCCGGCGGAGATTGCCGCCGCGAAGGCCGCGCTGGCCCAGGCCCAGGCGGAGCGGGACGGGGCCCAGAGGGCTCTGGAGGATGCCCGCCAGGCGTTCCGGAACCCCCAGGACCTGGACCTTCAGATTGCCGAGGCGCGGACGCAGGTGCGGCTGGCGGAGCAGGAGGTGGAGCAGGCGAAAGCCACCCTGGCCGACACGGAAGGCCGGTACGGCCCCGACGACTTCCGCACCCGCGCGGCGCGGGCGGCGCTGGAGGCGGCGCAGGCAAAACTGGACGGCGCGCGGCGGTATCTGGAGGTCCTCACCGACACCCGTCAGCGGCCCCTGGCCCTTCAGGCCCGGGTCCACGCGGCCGAGGCCCGGTTGCGCGCGGCGGAGGCGGCGGTGAAGGCCGCCCAGGCCGAACTGGATAAACTCCAGGCCGGCCCCACCCCCGAAGAGGTCGCGCTGGCCCGGGCGCAACTGGCCCAGGCGCGGGCCGCCCTGGCGCTGGTGGAGGCCCAGGGGAGCCAACTCACCCTCGTCTCCCCCATCACCGGCACCGTCGCCACCCGCAGCGCCCAGGCAGGGGAGACCGCGGCCCCCGGCATGCCCATCCTCACCCTGGTCAGCCTGGACCCGGTCACCCTGGTCCTCTACATCCCGGAGAACCGCATCGGCGAAGTCCAGGTGGGGCAGACAGTGGAAGTGACGGTGGACTCCTTCCCCGGTCGGGTTTTCACCGGCACCGTGGCAACCATTGGTACGAAGGCCGAATTCACCCCCCGCAACGTCCAGACGCGCGAGGAGCGGGTCAACCTGGTCTTCGCCGTCAAAGTGGTCATCCCCAACCCGGACCGGGCGCTGAAGCCGGGGATGCCCGCGGATGCGGTGCTGCGATAAGTGATGGACGACCCTCTCCGCCTCATCGCCGATGGGATGCTGGGACGGCTGGCGCGCTGGCTGCGGCTCCTGGGGTACGACACGGTCTACGAGAAGGACGCCGACGACCTGGAACTGGCCCGCCGCGCCCGCGCGGAAGGCCGTGTTCTCCTGACCCGCGACCGCGCCCTGGCCGCCCGCCGGGGTCTGCGGACCCTGCTGATCACATCGGAGCGGGTGCAGGAGCAGGTCCGGCAGGTGGTGGAGACGTTGGGACCGCCTCCCCATCCGGCTCTCTCCCGCTGCAGCCTCTGCAACGTGCCGCTGGAGCCCGCCACCCCCCAGCAGGTTGCTGACCGGGTGCCCCCATACGTCCTCCAGACGCAGAAACGGTTCGGGGTCTGCCCCACCTGCGGACGGGTCTACTGGGCGGGTACCCACCTGCAGCATATGAGGCGGTATCTGGGCGCATCTCTGTTATCTTCGGATGAGACCACAACTCCGCCTCGTGGTCCGTCGGAACCGCTGGAATCTTTCTCTGAAGACGCTTGTAGTCAGCCACGGAGCGAAGCGGAGTGGCGTTGAAAGGGCCCCAAACGGCACTTCGCGGGCACTCCGTGCCTGACTACGAACGAATGCTGAAGACGCTTGTAGTCAGCCACGGAGCGAAGCGAAGTGGCGCTGAAAAGGCCCAAAATGGTACTCCGCTGGCACTTCGTGCCTGACTACGAACAAACGCGATGAAAGCGCTGATAAGCACAGAGGATTGACCCCCTGTTTGACATCTCCCTTTTTCCGTGATATAGTCTGTGCTGAATGGAGCGCAGGCCGCCAGGCCTGTGGGTTCGCGGGCTCACACTGCACCGGCCAGACGATATAGTCAGGGGGTAGGAGGACATGCAACGTGCACGGTCAGAGAGATTGGTGGAGCGGTTGCGGGAACTCCAACGCAATACGCCGGACGTGGAGGCGTCCGCACTGGTCAGCGTGGACGGCCTGACCATCGCCTCGGCCCTCCCCTCCGGGGTGGAGGAGGACCGGGTATCGGCGATGTCCGCCGCGATGCTCTCC
>JAGHZG010000177.1 GCA_017743275.1 Chloroflexota bacterium
TGCGATAAGCGATATGCGATAAGCGATATGCGATAAGCGATATGCGATAAGCGATATGCGATAAGCGATCAGCGATTCGCGATACGCGATTAGCGACCCGCGACCGGAGGTACCCATGCCCGAAGAACCCTCCACCAACCCCTTCTTGGAAGAAGTTATGGCCATCCCCGGCGGGGAGCGGCTGAAGTCCTGCATCCAGTGTGGTACCTGCGGCGGCTCCTGCCCCTCCGGGGAGGCGATGGACCACACCCCCCGCGAACTCTTCGCCATGATTATGGCCGGAATGCGGGAGGAGGTCCTCAAGAGCAACACCTTCTGGTTCTGCGTCTCCTGCTACTACTGCACTATCCGATGTCCTCAGGACATCCCTATCACGGACATCATGTACCGCCTGAAACGGCTGGCCATCCAGGCCGGCTACTACACCGCCTCCATCACCGGCTTCTCCGAGACCTTCGTCGGGCAGGTGGAGACCTACGGACGCAGTTTTGAACTGGGCCTGGCGACGGGCCACTACCTGCGCCATCACCCCATCCAGAGCATCCGCATGTCCCCCCTGATGCTGGGGATGGTGACCCGGGGCCGCATGTCCTTCACCCCGAAGCGGATTCAGGGCATCCGCCAACTGCGTGCCATCCTCCGCCGGGCCAAAGAACTGGGAGGTGCATGGTGAGACGGTACGCCTATTACCCCGGTTGCTCCCTGGAACGCAATGCCGCCGCCTACGACGAGTCCTTCCGGGCCGTGGCACAGGTCCTGGGCATAGAACTGGTGGAGATTGACGACTGGAACTGCTGTGGCGCCACCGAGTACTTCTCCCTGGACCTCCTCCCCGCCTACGCGCTGGTCGCCCGCAACCTGGCCATGATTCCCCCCGACCTGGACCAGGTAGTGGCCCCCTGCTCCGCCTGCTACTACAATATGTACAAAACCGACAAGAACATGGCCCTCTACCCCGAACTGGCGCGGGCGGTCAACGAGGCCCTGGCGGCAGGCCACCTCCACTACGAACCCGGGCGGGTTCGCTCCCGCCACGCGCTGGAGGTCATTGTGGAGGACTTCACCCCCGAGGAGATTGCGGCCCATGTCCAGAAGCCCCTGCGGGGCCTGCGGCTGGCGGCCTACTACGGCTGCGTGACCGTCCGCCCCGCCAGCCACGACGACCACGAGTACCCCACCCGCATGGAGCGGCTCCTGCAGGCCCTGGGCGCGATGGTAGTGGACTACACCCTGCGGGCCAACTGCTGCGGCGGCCACATGACCCAACTGGACGCCGACACCGCCTACCGGATGATCTACTACCTCCTCTCCAACGCCGACCGGTTGGGGGTGGACGCCCTGGTCACGGCCTGCCCGATGTGTCAACTGAACCTGGATGCCTACCAGGGCCAGGTCAATGCTCATTTCGGAACCGATTTCCGCATCCCCATCCTCTACTTCACCCAGATGATGGGCCTGGCCTTCGGCATTGAGCCGGAGAAACTGGGCTTCGGGCAGGAGATTGTCTCGGCGGAGCGGGTGCTGGAGAAATGGCGCAACCCGCCGCCGGAAGAGGAGACGGCGGAGCGCAGGCCGCGCCGGAAGGAAACCGGCTTGCCGATGCCGGAGCCATTGCCTGTAGGACAACTGTGAACAGTTGTCCTACACCGTTTCCGGAGGTGCCCCGTGAAAATCGGCGTCTACATCTGCCACTGTGGCTCCAACATCGCCGGGGTGGTGGACGTGGCGGAGGTGGCCCGCTGGGCCGCCACCCTCCCCGACGTCGCCGTCGCCCGGGACTACCGCTTTATGTGCTCCAGCCTGGGCCAGGAACTGATCCAGAAAGACATCCAGGAACTGGGCCTGGACCGGGTGGTGGTGGCCGCCTGCACGCCCCGGATGCACGAGCCCACCTTCCAGCGGGCCGTCGCCGGGGCCGGCCTCAACCCCTACTACTTTGAGATGGCCAACATCCGGGAGCAGTGCTCCTGGGTCCATGACGACCCCACCGTCGCCACGGAGAAAGCCAAAGCCCTGGTGGAGGCCGCCGTGATGCGGGTGCGCTACCATCAACCCCTCTTCGCCTCCCGGGTCCGCATCAACCCTGCTACCCTCGTCGTCGGCGGGGGCATCGCCGGCATCCAGGCCTCCCTGGAACTGGCCAACGCCGGATACCCGGTCTACCTGGTGGAGCGGGAGCCGTCCATCGGCGGGCGGATGGCCCAACTGGACGAGACCTTCCCCACGCTGGACTGTAGTGCCTGAATTCTCGGGCCCAAGATGATGGATGCCGGTCGGCATCCCAACATCACCCTCCTGACCTACAGCGAAGTGGAAGCGGTCTCCGGCTACGTGGGCAACTTCACCGTCCGCATTCGCAAGCGGGCCCGTTCGGTGGACGAGGAGAAGTGCACGGGCTGCGGGGCCTGCCAGGAGAAGTGCCCCACCAAAGTGGTGGACACGGCCTACGAGGCCGGACTGGGCTACCGGAAGGCCATCTACCGGCCCTTCGCGCAGGCCGTCCCTTCCGTTCCCGTCATTGACCGGGCCAACTGCCTGTGGTTCACCAAAGGGCGCTGCCGCCTCTGCGAGAAAGTCTGCCCCACCAGCGCCATAGACTACAACCAGCAGGACACCATTCTGGAAGTCCAGGTGGGCAACATCATCCTGGCCACAGGCTACGACCCCTTTGATGCCCGGCGCATCCCCCAGTTTGGCTACGGCCGCTTCCCCAACGTCTTCACCGCGATGGAGATAGAGCGGATGCTCAGCGGGGCCGGCCCCACGGGCGGGCGCGTCGTCCTGCGGGACGGCGAGACCGTCCCCCAGCGGGTCGCCATTATCCACTGCGTTGGCAGCCGGGACCGGAACTACCACGAATATTGCTCCCGCGTCTGTTGTATGTACAGCCTGAAACTGGCCCACCTCATCCACCACAAGACCAGCGCCGAGGTCTACAACTTCTACATTGACATCCGCGCCCCCGGTAAGATGTACGAGGAGTTCTACCACCGGATGCTGGACGAGGGCATCCGCTTCGTCCGGGGCAAAGTGGCCCAGGTGACGGACGCCGTCCGCCATCCCGAAGAGGAAGGCCGACTGGTCGTCCAGTACGAAGACACCCTCATCGGCCGGCAACGGCGGATGGCGGTGGACATGGTGGTCCTCTCAGTGGGACTGGAGCCCCGCCACGATAGCCAGGAAGTCGCCCGCATCTTCGGCATCAGCACCGACGCCGACGGCTGGTTCCGGGAAAAGCACCCCAAACTGGACCCGGTGGCGACGATGACCGACGGCGTCTTCATTGCTGGTTGCTGCCAGGGCCCCCGGGACATCCCCGACTCCGTGGCCCAGGCGTCGGCCGCGGCGGCGCGGGTCATGTCCCTCATCGGGCAGGGGGAGGTGGAGATTCAGCCCTCGGTGGCTGTCGTGGACGAACTGATGTGCACCGGCTGCACTCAGTGCATCCAGACCTGCCCGTACGCGGCCATAGAGTACCTGCCCGACAAGCGGGTGGCGCACGTCATTGAGGCCCTCTGCAAGGGCTGCGGCACCTGTACCGGGACCTGCCCGTCCAAAGCGGTCACCCTCCGCCACTTCACTGACCGGCAACTGGTCTCGGAGATGATGGGGGCGATTTTCGCCATGCGGGCAGCGGAGACGGTGGGGGCATAATGGAGCGCAGGCTGTCAGCCGTGGCGCAGGCTGTCAGCCTGCAGTCTGCCCCGTCACAGGCCTGGCGGCCTGCGCTACTACAGGCCTGGCGGCCTGCGCTACAGCCGTCGGCAGTTTAAAGGAGCAAAATGGACAACACCCGCATGGTCCGGCGCCACCCCGTTATCCTGTTCTACCTTCTGGCGTTTCTGTTTTCCTGGCTGGGATGGGGCCCGCAGGCGCTGCATGAGCGGGGCCTGCTTCCCTTCAGCCCCCCGCTGCTGGGCCTTCTGGGCGGCGTGGGGCCGACCCTGGCGGCGGTGGTCGGCGTGACCGCCGTCGTTGCCGTCGCCATCGTTCTGGTGTACGGGCCGCGTCGGTTCGCCCACCCGTCCCCCGAGGTAACCGGGGCGTCCGGGTAATCCTTGAACGTGCCAGGCACTTCTGAAAGTGCCGGGCACGTTCCTGAAACCTTCGTGCCCTTCGTGTCCTTCGTGGATGAGAAGATGAACAACGAATCCCGGTTAATAGATCGTTTCCGCGCCCGTTTCGGCCACGCGCCTTCCGTAGTAGTGCGCGCGCCGGGGCGGGTCAACCTCCTGGGAGAGCACACTGACTACAACGAGGGCTTCGTCCTTCCAGTGGCAGTGGACCGGGCCGCGTGGGTGGCCGCGTCCCCCCTTCCCGACCGCGCGGCCCGGGTGGTCGCGCTGGATATGGGGGACGAGGCGACGTTCCCGCTGGACCCCGTCCCGCCCCGCCAGGGGGACTGGGCCGATTACCCGCGCGGGGTGGCATGGGCGCTGGGGGAACGGTTCGGCCCCCTCTCCGGCATGGAGGCCGTCCTGACCTCGGATGTGCCCATCGGCGCCGGCCTCTCCTCCTCGGCGGCTGTGGAGGTAGCCTTCGCCTGGACCTGGAAGACCCTCTCCGGCCTGACGGTGGAGCGGACCGAACTGGCGCTTCTCTGCCAGCGGGCGGAGAACGAGTACGTCGGCGTTCGCTGCGGCATTATGGACCAGATGGCTTCCGTCTGGGGGCAGCAGGGGCATGCGATTCTCATAGACTGCCGGACGCTGGAGGTGGAGCGGGTCCCCATCCCGCCCGGCGTCGCCGTCGTGGTGGCCGACACGCTGGTGCGGCGGGAACTGGCGGCCTCGGAGTACAACCGCCGCCGTCAGGAGTGTGAGGAGGCGGTGCGGATTCTGAGCCAGTTCCTCCCCGGCATCCGCGCCCTGCGGGACGTCTCCCCCCAGGACCTGGACCGCTGGGGCCACCACCTGCCCCCCGTCCTGCAGAAGCGGGCCCGCCACGTCGTCCACTC
>JAGHZG010000178.1 GCA_017743275.1 Chloroflexota bacterium
TATCTCCTAAAAGTTCACTATAAGCATTAATGGCTTTAACAAACACTATTGGTAGAAGAGGATGGTTATATGGGCTGGGGGAATATTCTATTGCAGTCCTCTCCATCACTACCCCCATTACCCAGACGTTCTGGGTGACTTCGTTGAGTTGCGGAAATGCTACATTTGCTCTGACGGCTCAGCCCTTTAACGGCCTGGCTTACGCAGGCTGTGGTGAGTTTCCAAGTAAACAGGGAATTGTCCAGATTCTAAACGGCCCCAGCGTGGTTGTAACGATGCCGATTTCCGGATACGCAAAAGCGCTGGCGGCGGACCCGAACACCGGATGGGTGTACGGCGCTCTGTCCGGCGCCCGCAGCGCGGTGGTCTTCAGTGGGACCACGATGTACACCGTTCCGCTACCGTTTGACCCCGACCGTGCCTGGTTCAACCCGCTGGATGGAATGGGGTACGTTGCCGGAGGCTCGCAGGTCGCTGTCCTGGACGGCCCCCGTCTCCGGTACATCCTGCGGGTGGGAATCTATCCCGACAGTATGGCGTTTGACCCGGCGCGGGAACGGGCATATCTGACCCACTATGGGGATAACCGGGTGGTCATCTTCGGGAGACTTCCCTATGCGGTCTATCTGCCGCTGGTGCTCCGGACGCAGAGGTCTCGTTAAATGAAGAGAAAAGGCATTCCCGTTCTTTCTACTTTGCACACCGCGCCTCGCGGCCTGCCGCCAGTGGCGGAGACCCTGCCGTCGGCCATAGAGAAACTCGTCCGTGAGGTGAATCCGGAGAAAATCATCCTGTTTGGCTCATACGCCTATGGGGAACCAACGCCGGATAGCGACGTGGATTTGCTGATCATCTGGGACACCGACAAACCTCGCCGGGAGCGCGAGGTGACCATCTCGCTGCTTCTGTATCCGCGCCCATTTCCTGTGGACATCATCGTCAAGACACCGCGTGAACTGGAAGAAGAACTACCGTACAATTTCTTCTTGCGCGAAATCTTCGCCAGAGGGGTAGTTTTGTATGAGCGTGGATGACTATCGGGAATGGGTACGATATGCCGAACAGGACTGGCAACTGGTGGCCTCTCTCCTGCGCCGCAAGCGACCGCCCACTGTTGCCGTTTGCTTTCACGCCCAGCAGAGTGCGGAAAAATATCTGAAAGCTCTGTGACTCTCCAGAAGACTGACCTTTCCCAGAACCCATGACCTGGCGACATTGAATTCCCTGTGTGAACAAAACGGTATTCTTACGGGTTTTTCACCGCGACTGTTGACGCTGCTCTCCGAGTATGCTGTCGCTTCACGCTACCCCGGCAATGAGCCAACACTGGAAGAAGCCCGTGAGGCCGTAGAGATTGCCAGGGTTGTGCGCGCCTTTGCCCGCCAGTGGCTGGGAGTGCAGGGATGATTTTTGTGGCAGCGAAGCCGCCACAAAAATCATCCCTAAGAAGTGCGCCCTGCGCCATGTTAGACCTGTTGTGGACTCTTCAACGCATCCGTTGGGTGGACCTGGTAGACATCGCCCTGGTCGCCGCCATCTTCTTCGGCATCCTCTACCTGGTGCGGGGGACGCGGGCGGTTTCGCTCTTGCGCGGCATCATCCTGCTCATCATCCTGCTGGCGCTGCTGAGCACCGTCTTCCGGTTGCGGGCCTTCGGCTGGCTGGTGGAGCGGGCCCTGCCGGCCATGCTGGTGGCCATCCCGGTCATTTTCCAGCCGGAACTGCGGCGGGCGCTGGAGCGGCTGGGACGGGCCGGCCGC
The DNA here is from genome assembly GCA_017743275.1 of Chloroflexota bacterium. GTDB lineage: Bacteria > Chloroflexota > Anaerolineae > B4-G1 > DUEL01 > SpSt-77. Next base: position 1,761 of record JAGHZG010000178.1, read on the forward strand.
TTCCTGACTCGCAGCACGGGCCAGCGGGCGGCCCTATCCCGTTCCCTCAGCGCGGTCACCGAGGCGTGCCGCATCCTGGCCCGCCGCCGCATCGGCGCCCTCATCGTCCTGGAGAGGGAAACGGGGCTCCAGGACTACGTGGAGACAGGAGTTTTGCTGGATGCCGAGACGTCGCCGGAACTGCTGATCGCCCTCTTTGACCCGCACGTGGCCCTGCACGATGGCGCGGTCATCCTGCGGGACGGGCGAGTGGTGGCCGCCGCATGCGTCCTGCCCCTATCCACGGCCTTCCTGGAGGACCGGCGGCTGGGACTGCGACACCGGGCCGCCCTGGGCGTTACCGAAGAGACGGACGCCGTCGCCGTCGTCGTTTCAGAGGAGCGGGGAAGCATCTCCGTGGCCCACAACGGCCGCATCCTGCGCGACCTGGATCCGGACCGCCTGGAGCGGATCCTGCGGGCCTTTTACCAGAATGTCCTGGAACCCCGCTGGCCCTGGAAGAAGGAATCAAAAGAATCGGCGATTCGCCGATTCTTTTGATCCTTCCGACTCTCCCGATGAGCAACGCGCTACGCTGGTTATGGAGCAACCTGGGGCTGATTCTCCTCTCCCTGTTCCTCTCTACCCTCATCTGGGTCACCGCGGTGGAGCAGGAGAATCCCACCCTGGAGCAGGCCTTTCCGTCGGCCATACCGGTCTCGCTGATCAACACTCCGGCGGACATGATCGCCTATGGCCAGACCGACGCGCGCGTCTCCGTCTTGCTGCGGGCACCCCAGTCGGTCTGGAAGGCCCTGCGGCCCGAGGACATCCGGGCATTTGTCAACCTGAGCGGGCTCAAGCCCGGCACCCACAACCTGCCCGTCCAGGTCCAGGTGAGTCTCGGGCCGGTACGGATCCGCCGGGTGGAGCCGTCCACATTGGTGGTGTATCTGGAACCGGTCGCCCAGGCGGAGGTGCCGGTGCGGGTCCGGCTGGAGGGAAATACGCCGCTGGGCTACGTCGCCCGTCCGCCCGAGAGCGAGACCCTGACGGTCACCGTCAGCGGGCCGGCGTCGCTGGTTGCCCAGGTGGTGGAGGCCCGGGCTGTCGTATCTGTGGAGGGTCGCCGGGCCGACGTGGACGGCGAGTTTGACCTCAGGCCGTACGACGCCCAGGGGAAAGAAGTGCCCTACATCACCCTGACGCCGTCCCGCATCACCGTCCACATCGCGATAGAACAGATGAGCGGGTTCCGCGACGTGGCGGTGACGGCCCGGCTGATCGGTCAGGTGGCGTCCGGTTACCGTATCTCCGGCATCACTGTGGACCCACCCATCGTGACCGTCTACGGCGCGCCGGAGGTCATTTCCCGGATTCCCGGCTATCTGGAGACGGTGCCGCTGGGCCTGGAGAACACCGGAGAGAGTCTGGAGGTCCGCCTGCCCCTGGTCGCGCCGGAGGGAGTGTCGCTTCTGATGAAGGAGCCGCTGGTCGTCGTGCGGGTGACCGTCGTCCCGATAGAGGGGAGCATGACCGTCCGCCGACCGGTGGAGGTTCAGGGGCTGGCCCCAGGCCTGACGGCGACCGTCGCGCCGGAGGAGGTGGAGGTCATTCTGAATGGTCCGTTGCCCGTGCTGGAAAAACTGCGTCCCGAGGACGTGCGGGTGTTGGTGGACCTCTTTGGCCTGACACCGGGCCAGTACTCCCAGAAGCCCCAGGTAGTGGTGACGCCGTCCGGGGTGACCGTCGGCGCAATTCTGCCGGCAACCGTGCAGGTGGAGATCTCCCTGCCGGTCACGCCGACACCGGGAAGATAGAAACCACGAAGGACACGAAGGGCACGAAGTGTTTTAAAATTTCCCTTTGTGTCCTTGGTGCGCCCTTTGTGACCTTTGTGGTAACTATTGACGAGGTGAAAGATGCCCAGGCCAATGGTGGCTCTGGTCGGACGGCCCAATGTGGGCAAGTCCACCCTGTTCAACCGCATCGTGGGCCGCAAACTGGCGGTGGTGGACGACCGCCCGGGGACGACGCGCGATCGTCTCCACGCCACGGCGGAGTGGAACGGGGTGCTCTTCACAGTGGTGGACACGGGCGGGATAGAGGTCTGGCCGGAGCGGGTAGTGGAGGGGCAACGGCCCGCGCCCCAGCCGCTGGCGGAGGACTCCGCGCCGTTCATCCCGCTCATCCGCGCGCAGGCGGAGCAGGCCATCGCCGAGGCGGACGTCGTCGTCTTCCTGACCGACGCCACGACCGGGCCGACGCCCGCCGACCGGGAGGTCGCCGACATTCTCCGCCGTTCCCGGAAGCCGGTCTTCCTGGCCGCCAACAAGGCCGAAAGCCCCCGGGTGCGGGAGGCGGCGGTGGAGTTCTACGAACTGGGGCTGGCGGAAATCCACCCCATCTCGGCCCTGCACGGCTACGGAGTGGCGGACCTGCTGGACCGGGTGGTCCAGGCACTGCCAACGTGGGAGGCCGAACCGGAGGACGATTCGGTCAGGTTGGCCATTGTGGGCCGGCCCAACGTGGGCAAGTCATCGTTGCTGAACCGACTCCTGGGGGAGGAGCGGGCCATCGTCAGCCCGGTGCCGGGGACGACGCGCGACGCCATAGATACCCGCATGGAGTGGGAAGGGACGCCCGTCACGCTGATAGATACAGCGGGCATCCGGCGGCGCGGGCGGGTCCGGCCCGGTGTGGAGCAGTACTCGGTGTTGCGAGCGCTGCGGGCCATCCAGCGCGCCGACGTCTCCCTGCTCCTCATAGACGCCACCGAAGGGGTGACCGCGCAGGATGCCCATGTGGCCCAGTTCATTCTGGAAGAGGGGTGTGGCGTGCTGGTCCTGGTCAACAAATGGGACGCCGTGCCCAGGGGGCGAGGGACGCAGCGGGAGTACACGGCCCACGTGCGGGAGGCGCTGAAGTTTCTGGATTACGTCCCCGTCCTCTTCATCTCGGCGCTGACGGGGCAGGGGGTGGAGCGGGTCATCCCGCAGGCGCTGGAGATTCACGCGGCGCGCCACCACCGCATCCCGACGGGGGAACTGAACCGGCTGATTCGGGAGGCGGTGGCCCGACACGCGCCGCCGGGGAGGGCGGGGAAACACCTGAAGATTTACTACGTCACTCAGGCGGAGGTCGCGCCGCCCACGTTTGTCTTCTCCGTCAACGACCCGGAACTGGTGCATTTC
>JAGHZG010000179.1 GCA_017743275.1 Chloroflexota bacterium
AAGGTCTCTTTACCGCAGAGACCGCAGAGTACGCAGAGCAATATTAAAGAAAATCGTAACTACCTACCCTGATCGGTTGCAGATAATGTAGCGCAGGCCACGAATGTTCTTGTTCTTCTATGGAACTTTGTCAGCCTGCATGCAGGCCTGGCGGCCTGCGCTACAGGGGCGTACCTCCGCCAGCCTCTTCTCTTATGGCGCTTGCCCAAAGGCCCCCGGGTAGGTAGTTACAGAAAATCTCTGCGCTCTCTGCGTTCTCTGCGATTCGTTTTTGCAGTGGACTCATAAACCAAATTCGTGGCGAATTTTAGAAGTTACCGCCGCAAAAACGACGCTAAATATAGAACCGCTCCGGGTCCACCTCTTCCCGCAGGATGCGCAGTTCTTCCTCGGTCGGCGGCTGGTTCTGGCCCACTTGCTCTGGGATGATCAACTCAAAACCCGTGTTCTCTATCACCTGCTCCACGGTGACCCCCGGGTTCGTCGCCAGCAGGCGCATCCATTTGGTCTCTTCGTCAAAGTCCAGTATGGCCAGCGTGCTGATCACGCGGTACGGGCCGGGGCCCGGCGGGAGCCCCGCCGCCTCCCGCGCGCCCGGGCCGGTCAGGTAGCCAGGGGTGGTGATGAAGTCCACTTTGGGCACGAAGCGGAGTTTGTCGTGGCGGATGATGATGATGGTGCGCCAGCAGAGGGAGCCGACGTCGTTGGCGCCGCCGGAGCCGGGCAGGCGGACTTTGGGCGGATGGTGCTGGGGGCCGATGACGGTGGAGTTCAGGTTGCCGTAGGGGTCTATCTGCGCGCCGCCCAGGAAGCCGTAGTCAATGAAGCCGCGCGCGGCGGTCTCCATCGTATCGCAGATGCCCGAGGCGACCAGGCCCCGGTAGAACGTGCGGCCCTCGCCCACCGCGCGGGGCAGTCGCTTCAGGATGGCGCCGGTCCCGCCGAACTCAAAGACGGGGATCAGGTTCGGCGCGTGCATCTTCTGGGCCAGACTCGCGGCCAGCATGGGGATGCCGGTGCCGATGAACGCCGTCACGCCGTCCGGAATCTGGCGGGCTGCCAGACAAATCATCAGTTCGGTGGGGTTGTAGTCTGGGGTAGCCATCACCGTCCCTCCACTGCGGCTTTCACGCGCTCCAGCCGCTCCCAGCCGACCAACTCCAGGTACTCCTGGTGGTTGGCGACGCCGTAGACGTACTTGTTCAGATAGGCCTGGGTCCCCTCTTCTGTTTTGGATGCCTCCACCCACTCCCGGATGGCCTCCTCGTCCCGTTCGTACATGTAGACCATCTCGCCGGGATAGGAGCCGAAGGGGGCGTGGACGACCGCGTCCACCAGGTAGTACGGGATGATGGTCCGGTCCGGGTAGCGGCGGATTTCTTCGTTATCTACGATTTCTTCGGCGCTGATGATGAGCCGTTTAGAGGCGCGCGCCATTTCAAAGGCGAAGCCGCTGATGCCCTCAATCTGGGCGTTGCCGTAGCGGTCGGCCCGGTGGACGTGGATGAGGCCCACGTCCAGGATGAGGGCCGGGATCAGGCAGACCTTCATCCCGGTGAAGGGGCACTCGGCCACTTTGGCCGCGCTGTAGCGGAAGGTGTCGGTGCCCAGCATGGAGCGGACCGGGATGAAGGGAACACCCATCGCGGTGGCTTTGAAGCGCCAGGTGATGCCGCCGTTGGACCACTCCACGACTTTCTCCACCCGTCCGCTCTCTACCTCGCGGCGCAGGCAGTTGGAGGTGCCGTAGACCTCCAGGCCGATGTAGGTGATGTCCAGGGTCTTGACGATGCCCGCGCCCAGCCAGAGGTCCAGTTCCAGCACGCCCTGTCCGGCCACCCGCAGGTCCTTCTTCCCCTGGCGGATGACCTCCCGCGTCAGGCTCATCGGCGCGCGGACGGTGCCGTAGAGTTCGGTGCCGATGTAGCAGCCGTCATAAACGAACCGGGAGACGGCCTCCTGTTCGGTCATGAGTTTATCCACCAGACCGTGGGCCTTCTTCTCCCGGTTCCACTGGCGGAATTCGTCCAGGTCTATCGGCTGGAGCAATTCGCCCATTCCGGATTCCAGGATGCGCATGGGGGAACCTCCTCCAGTGTTGAAGGAAAACCGGTTGCTTTTGCTGGATAGCGGACCTGGAAGGGAAGAGGTTTTTGTGGCGGCGGGTAACGATTCAGGCCGATGGGAATCGTCCTCCCTGGGTCTGCGTGCCGGGTGTCGGCCTCCGCCGACCCTCTGAGGTCGGCGAAGGCCGACCGAAGGCCTGCGGCCCCAAGAGGCTGACTTCAGTCAGCGCCTGGATAGTTATGGCGGCGGCAATGCCGCCGCCATAAAAGCCCACAAACAGGCCTGGCGGCCTGCGCTACTGCTGTTTTTCTGGTTCGGTCTCCCGGGTTTCCTGCCCTTTCTTCAGGGCCTGGCGGGCGCCGTAGGCGTAGATGGAACTGGGCAGGGCGTCTATGGCTTCGTTGAAGCGCTGGATGGCCTCCGCCTCCCGCCCGGTGCGACGGCACGCCAGGCCCAGATTGTAGCAGGCGGCGGCCTGGTACTTGGCCCCCAGCCGGACGCTCTGGTCGGCTACCACCTCCCGCAGAATCCGACAGGCTTCTTCGGCCCGGCCCAACTGGAGCAGGGCCGCGCCCCGGTTGATCTGGGCAACCCGCTGGCTGAAGGCATCCGCGCCCAGGCGGAGGGCCAGGTCGTAAAACCGGAGGGCCCGCTCCGGTTGCCCCCGGCCCGCGATACCGTTGCCCAGGTCTATCAGGATGCGCACGCGCATGGTGAGCAGGTAGAGGAGCAGGAGGAATATGATGGGGTGAAGGGGAGCCACTAACGCCAGGGCCGCTCCGGCTCCGGTCAGGAGCAGTCCCTCCAGGATGAACCGGGAGGAGAGGCCCTGGTGGCGCAGGTAAGAAAGGCCGTTGAAGCCCAGGATGTACAGGAAGCCGACCAGAAGGATCAGCAGGGATGGGTGCACAGGGACCTCGGGAAACGTGAAGCGTAAAACGTAATACGTAATACGTAATATGTGATTAAGAGAAAAGGTAGGTGGCGGTGCGCTCCAGCATAGGTACGCCCTGGACTTCGGTCTCAAAGAGGGGGACCAGGGCGCGGACGTTGGGGAAGAGCCGCCGGATTTCTTCCATGTACTCCGCCTGCATCGCGATGCGGTTGCGGACGAATTCCGGCGTGTTTTCCCCCACCGCGTTGGGGTCTATCAGCATGTTGACCACGACGCCGCCGACCGGGATGCCGAACTCGTCAAACCAGTTGATGAACCGGCGAATGACCGCGATGGGCAACGCCTCCGGCAGGGTGACAAAGAAGAAGGCCGTCTTCTCCGCATCCGTCAGCAGCGCCTTCGCGTGGGCCATCCGGTCCCGGAAGCGGAGCAGGTACTCCATCAGCGGGTCCTTCTCCTGCTTCTTTTTGCTGTAGGAGAGAAGTTCCCGCAGCGTCATTGCCTCCTGGCGGCTCTGGACCATCTTGTTGACCCACATGGAGTAGACGCTGGACATCCCCAGGAGACGGCGGGCATTGGCGGTGGGCGCGGTGTCAAAGACGTAGACCTCGTACTTGTCCTCAAACATAATATCAATCATGTTCTCAAACATCGCCGACTCCTCAAAGGCCGGATTCATCGTGGCGGATTCCACGAACTCGTCGGTCTTGACCCGGATGTCGGCGTATTTGAGGAACCACTCAATTTTCTCCCGAATCTCCTTTTTGGACCGCTCAATGGTGTCTTTGGTGTCAATCTCATAGGCCCAGAGGTTGGGGACGCCTTCCACCGGGGTAGGTTTGCCAAAAACGTCCTGCCGCAGGAGGCCGCTGAGGGAGTGGACGGGGTTGGTGGATGCCAGCAGGGTGCGCCGGCCCTGGCGGGCAAACCAGAGCGCGGCCGTCCCGGCCATCACCGTCTTGCCCACGCCGCCCTTGCCGCCGAAGAAGACGTACTTCAGTTTCGGATGCTCCTGTACGAACTGAACCATGGGCTTCTCAATCATTCCACACCTCCGAACATCGCCTCTGCCATCCGCCGGATCATCTCCAGGCCGGTAATATCCCGCTCAAACTCCGGGATGTAGGCCAGTACCTGATTGCCGAAACGCTGGCGAATCTCCTCCAGGTACTTTCGCTGCATCTGGATGCGGTGGCGCAGGTACTCCGGAATCTGCTGCTGCTCCAGTTCCGTCGGGATCACCCGGTTAACAATGTAACCGGAAATGGGGACCTGGAATCTGGCGAAGAGTCCTGCGGCCTTGACCGTATCCAGGATAATCATCTCCTCGGGCACCAGGACGAAGAAGAAGGCGGTCTTCTCCTTGTCGGTCAGGATGCTGGAGGAGGTGTTGATGCGGTAGCGGATGTCCTGCAACTCCGCCAGAATTTTGTCCTCTTCCAGTTCCTCATCCCGGCGCAGGAGTGCGGCGACCTGAGCGTATTCCTGCATCTCCTCCCGGAGTTTGGTGATTTTGCTGATCCACTGGTCGTAGACACTGGCCATGCTCAGGTAGTAGAGCGCGTGGCCCAGGGGGACCAGGTCGTAGATATAGTAGTCGTAGTTGCCTGCGACAATGATGTCTACCACCTGGTCAAAGATGGCGCTCTCCTCCATCGCCGGCTCGGCCGCGGCGGCTTGGATGTAGTCCTCAATCTCGTTCGGCACCTTCTCCAGACCGTACATGTTCAGGATTTTCTGCCGGATTTCCTCCTGGTACTCGCGGATGCGCCGGTCCGCGTCTATCTCCTGAGCGAACAGCCCGGGGATAATCTCCACGGCTCCCTTGCCGAAGATGTCCTGCTGGAAGATGTCGGAGAGGGACGCCTGGGGGTCTACGGAGAAGACCAGGACTTTGTAGCCCTGTTGGGCGAGCCAGTAGGCCGTGGCGGCGGAGAAAGTGGT
>JAGHZG010000180.1 GCA_017743275.1 Chloroflexota bacterium
GACCTTCGCTCTTCCTCCCGGTTCCTACGCCACCCTGGTGGTCCGGTCTCTAAAGTAAACCCCAAATGGTGAAAACGGAGGACGGAGTATGGCTGAACTGACTCTTACTCATCAGGAAAGACAGGCCCTGCTGGCCTATCAGCGGGACGAACTGACCGAGCACCACATCTACACCCGGCTGGCGCGGACGGTCCGGTCGCCGGAGAATCGGGCCGTCCTGGAGCGCATCGCGGCGGATGAACTGCGCCACTCCCGCCTCTGGGCCTGCTTCACCGGGCAGGAAGTCCGCCCCAACTGGCTCTGGGTCTGGTTCTACACCCTGGTCGGGCGGATTCTGGGCATCACCTTCGCGGTCAAACTGATGGAGCGAGGGGAGGAGAGGGCGCAGGACAACTACGCCCGGCTGGAGGGCGTCGTCCCGGACGTCGGGGCCATCGCGCAGGACGAGAAGGCGCACGAAGAGGCGCTGCTGGCAATGGTGGACGAGGAGCGGCTCCGGTACACCGGTTCCATTGTCCTGGGGCTGAACGATGCGCTGGTGGAGTTGACGGGTGCGCTGGCGGGGCTGACCCTTGCCCTGCAGAACACCCAACTGGTGGCGATGACGGGCGCCATCACGGGCATCGCCGCCGCCCTCTCTATGGCCGCGTCCGAGTACCTCTCCACGAAGGCGGAAGGGGACGGGCGGGACCCGCTGCGGGCGGCCCTCTACACCGGCGTCGCCTACATCTTCACCGTCCTGGCCCTCATCCTGCCGTACCTGGTGATGAGGAACCCGTTCCTCTGTCTGGCGGTCACGCTGACGGTCGCGGTTCTGATCATCGCCTTTTTCACCTACTACATCTCCGTGGCCCGCGACCTGCCTTTCCGGCGGCGGTTCCTGGAGATGGCCGGGTTGAGTCTGGCGGTGGCGGCGGTCAGTTTCGGCATCGGCATCCTGATGCGGATGGTATTTGGCTTAGAGGTGTGATGAAACTGACCTGGCTGGTGGATAACGCGGTCCTGCACCCCATGCCCTTCTGGAGCGAGCACGGGCTCTCCGTCCTGGTGGATACGCCCGAGGGGCGCGTGCTCTTTGGTACGGGGGCCAGCGGGACGGTGCTCCTGCATAATAGAATTTATCGGAAATTGGACACGGGTGGGCGCGGATGGGCATGGATGAACACGGATTTTACGGTAATGAACAATCTGCAGGAACCCCCTGGCCCGGAGGATAGCCGATCCGGAGGGGAAACCATGTGGGGCCTTCCACGATGACTCTGTATCTTTCCAGGGGAGGTTCCGTTTCTGCACAGGGCACGAACTGGAAATCGTGCATGCCAGCCGGGATTTCCACGGTGGTGCACGCGCCAGACGACAGCATATTCCCTAACACGTTCTCTCCCCATGCTTGTTGATACGGACGCGAAAGCCGTACCTGGCAGATGTCCAGAGCGGTATGGTTCAATAGACTTCATCGGAAATAGGACGCGGATGAACGCGGATGGACGCGGACGAGCACGGATTTTTCCTTTAGCATTGGCACAATCTTGACGCCGGGCTCTAATTTCCGATGAACTCTAATATCGTAGCCCGGTATGACGGTACCTCGCTCTTGTCCTGGTCGCTGGGGCGGTTGCATTCGGACAGAAGCAGGGCAAAGAAATTGTACAACCTGCCACGATTTGCAAGAAGGTGCTGGGTTGCCTCATTTTTATTGACCTTCGCTTTGCCAAAGTAACAATCACCACTCCAATCCAGTATAGCGAAAGCAAGAACGCAGCAAGGCGGGCTTCGTTTTCATTCGTTCCAGAGAAGTACTGACGGCTTCCTGGAGATGGTCTATCCCTTCCGGTAAGAAATTGGCCAGGTCCCCATATTTGCTGTGATTCCAGACCATCTCTACCGGGTTCAGGTCCGGTGCATAAGCAGGCAACCAGACCACCTCTATCCAATCCGGGTGTTGCTCTTGGAGAAGCCGAACCGCTTTCCGATGGGCGCTGTACCGATCCAAAACCAAGATGACTTTCTTTTTCACGTGCCGATGCACCAGGCCCAGAAAGGCGATCACGGCATCAAAACGGATGTTCTTCTGATGAATTTGAAAGAACAAACGAGGCCGATGCTGCACCGGGGAAAAACTGACCCCGGCGATCACGGAGAGCCGGTCGTGCCGATCCCAACTGTACCGTACGGGGGTCTCCCCTTTCGGCGCCCACGTCCGGCGCACCAATGGTTGCAGCCGATAGCCACCCTCGTCTATAAACAGGATGGGCCAGCCGTTCTCCCTGGACTTTTTTTCACCTCTTCCCACTTCTGGGTGCGCCAGGTGCGGATGGCCTCTTCATCCCGCTCCCTGGCCCGTCGCTGGGGCTTCTGGGGGCTCCATCCCATCCCCCGGAGCAGATACCAGACCCGACCCGGATGGTATCGCACCCCAAACTCCCGCTCAATCACCTGGGCTACCCGGCGAAGGGTCCACAAATCCGTGGGGAATCCGGCCGCTCTGGCCCCCTGTCGGAGAATCTCCTCCAGACGCTTTTCTGGTTGGCGGTCAGGCGAGGGGGACGACCGGGATGGGGTTTCGCACGCAGGGCTTCTACCCCCTGCTCCTGGAGTGCTTTTTTCCAGCGAGAAACAGAGGCCGGGGAGACATCGACCAGGCGACTCACTTCCCGAACCCCTTTGCCTGCCTGGAGCATCCGAACGGCGATCATTCGGCGCATTTCCCAGCGCTTCGGCACTCCCTTTGGGCCGCATTGTCCCTCCTCCCTACAAAGGTGGGATATATTCTATACAAAAAATGTTACTATGACAAGGCGAAGGTCAATATCCTCCTGGTAACCATCTATCCGAATCGGTTCGCAAGTAATGCAGCGCAGGCCGCCAGGCCTGCATGCAAGCCTGGCGGCCTGCGCTACAGAGGCATGCCTTCGCCGCGTCTTTGATGGCGCTTGCCCGGAGGCCTTCTGGCAGGTAGTTACTGGTTGACCATTTTTGTGACTGAAGACCCCTCACCCTTAGGGCTCAAACAGGGAAATGAGAACCCGTTTCGCTGTCTCCTCTTCCAGAGGCCCTTCAATCCGCGCACAAATCCTCCCCCCGCAAGTCATTGCCTGCACATAGAGAATACGTTCTTCACAGAGCGGATCCTCGCAAAGATTGCCCCTCACAATATCATCAATGAGATAGCCTCGCCAGATTTCCTGATTCGGTTGCAGCACTTGTTCCTCGGGCAGGGCCTTCTCCGGCATCGTAGCGATCAGGCCGAATGCACTGCGAGCCGGCAATTCTTTGATCGGACGGGGAAGGAGATGGGCCCGAAGGGAGGATGGCGCCTCCTGAATCTGGAATCCTCTCACCTTCAGGTCTTTCAGTGTATAACTGTAGTGCAGGATCACCAGAGGCAGGCCATCCACGCGATGAACCGTAAAGGCGGGGCCAACGGTGCCCTCTGGGAGATGGGTGGGCAAACGGAGTTCCGGAAAACGACTCCGTGCTTCTCCCTCTGTCACCAGAGGGGCAGGAACAGGAGGGCTATCTGTCGTCCCCCCTACCAGTAATGGGACAAGGACGAGAAGGGCTGTGAAGACGCGCTTCATGCTTTCCTCCTCCAACACTCACCTCCGAGCCCGCTTTGCCCACCATCTCCTGCTCCCTCAGAAGCGCCCCTTCCGGCTACTGGCCGTGGAAACGGTGCCCCATCCCCGCCCCTTCGCCGTCAGCCTGGAGGACCGGGGACATCCCGCCCAAGGCCGCGGAGAACTACCACTCAAGCTCCCAGAATGGGGACTCAGCGCCTATAACAATTACCTTCTTGCCATCCATCGACCCAGGGCCTATAAGTTCCCTGCCAGCCACTATATCTGGATGCTTTTGAGCAAGAATTTCAATTTCAGCCGCAACAGTGTCAATTATATAGACTCGCTCATCTGCCATCCAACGACCCAACCCTTGCTCTGTCGTCTCCACCCACCCTTTTAAAATCATAACCCCAAGGTTTGGATCATCGCAAAACGGTTTGTCAAGGTTGCCAGTTCCGTCTATACACCATGCTCTGCCCCCTTGAGAATTACGGCCGGCCATGAGGAAATTTTCCACCTTAAAGCCCGTCTCTTTAACCAGGGAGCTCACCTCAGCGCTCGGGATTGGCCGAACAAAGGTCACCTGCACATATATGAGCTTCGGCTCTTTCCGAGCAAGAAGGGCATAGTTGCGCTTGGTATTGGCTTCCCTATAGGCTTGTATTGCCTTCTCACCACCACGGAGATAGTAAACGTTTACAAGAACATCCCCGGTGCCCTCTAACACCTCCCCCGTATAGCTATAAGTGGCGGTCTCACCGTGGAAGATACGTTTTCCGGCATAGAGTTCAAGAGGCTCCGTGAGCACTAGTGCTGCCAGTGCTACTGTCAACGTCAATCCCAGGAATGCAATGCCTATCCAAAGTTTTTTCATCTTAGACCTCCTTGCGAATTTTAAACCAATAAACCTCGCCTTCTAATTGACCAAGCCAGGTGGGTCGCTGTATTTCTTGTTAAACCATCGGTCGTATACTACTTTGCCCAACCAGCTATCTCTCCAGGTCCAGTTATGGGTGAAGGAGTAGTTCACTTCACCATCACCACCACTTCCTGGGTTCCGTTTTTCATAAGTTACCCGGTGGCGGTACCACACATTTCCGCTGATGTGATTCTCATTCAGCTCAAGATGCACTAATTCTTTAACACTGCTGTTACCACAGCCATTAAGAATATCATAGCGGGTAATTGGCAGGGTCCACGGGCCTGAGCAAGGAGGATTCGTGCAGGCATCAACCCGAATTGCGTGTAAACGATCACAAGAAGTTCCTTGACCGGGGTTGTAAGCCTCTTGTTCAAAACGATATTCCTTCCAGGGGAAGTTATTATGACCTGAGC
>JAGHZG010000181.1 GCA_017743275.1 Chloroflexota bacterium
TGGAAGGACGGGCGAAGGAGACGGACCCGCTGCATACCCGGAGCCCGTATTCCGCCTCCAAGGCAGGGGGCGACCTGCTCTGTATCGCCTACTTCACCAGTTTCGGTGTCCCGGTCACCATCACGCGCGGCTCCAACAACATCGGCCCGTACCAGTACCCGGAGAAAGTGGTGCCGCTCTTCATCACCAACGCGATAGACGACCAGCCGCTCCCCCTCTACGGGGACGGCTCCCAGATGCGGGACTACCAGTACGTCCTGGATCACTGTGAGGGCATAGACCTGGTGCTCCATCGGGGCCAGCCGGGGGAGGTCTACAACCTGGGCACCGGTGTGGAGACGCGCAACATAGATATGGCGCGCGCCATCCTGGACCTGCTGGGAAAGCCGCACTCGCTCATCCAGCCGGTGCGGGACCGTCCCGGCCACGACCGCCGCTACGCGCTGGACATCAGCAAAATCCGCGCCCTGGGCTGGGAGTCGTCCCACACCTTTGAGCAGGCGCTGGAGAAGACGGTGCGCTGGTATGTGGAGAACGAATGGTGGTGGCGGCCCATCAAGAGCGGCGAGCACTACCGGGAGTACTACCGGCGGCAGTACGAGGGGCGGGAAATCCAGTAGGTGGTAGCGCTGGCCACCAGGCCGGTGCAGGGGCTCACAGCCGGCGCTACACAGGGAGCGCGTGATGCGAAGGGAATACCCCCTCCGTAAATATCTATTCTGCTCTTGCCATCTGTGAGATGGGACACAGATAGGCACGGATGGTACGGATTTTCACGGATTTTTTAACTTGTGCCGATCCGTGAAATCTGTGTGAATCCGTGTCCTGTTTTCAAAATATCAGGTGGTTAGACCCAAATCTCGGAGGTATCGCGTGGCATCGTGTTTGGAAATTTAGGAGTCAAGGAGGCGGGATTATGACCCGGATGATCGGCGCTGAGGTTATGCTGGATGAAAAGAAGTGGAACCGCCTGCGAATTCTGGCCGAAAGAGAAGGGAAAACTATGGCGGATTTTCTTCGCGGGTTGATTGAGGAGTATCTGAAGGAGCGTGACCGACTGGATGCAGAACGATTTCTGGATGTGCTGGCAGAACTTCGCCAAATTCGCGAAAGAAACGCTGCCCGATGGGGTGTTTATGAAGGCGACCTGATCAGTGACGTTCGTGAGGAACGAATGCGCCAGATGGAGGACGTATGCAGCCAGTGGTCATACAAACATTGCAGCGGTGCTGGCTGATGACCTTCCAATGAGAACCGACCGGAGCGCCATGGAGTTTGAATGGGATCCACAAAAGGCGGCCAGAAACTGGCAAAAGCACAAGGTTCACTTCTCCGAGGCTGCAACGGTATTTGCTGACCCTCTGAGCGTGACCGTGGTTGATCCCGATCATTCGGCAGAAGAGGACCGATTTATCATTATCGGGCAATCTTACCGTGGACGTTTGTTGATCGTCTCTTTTACGGAGCGAGGAGAACGCATTCGGATTATCAGTGCACGGAAACTGACCCGCGCCGAGAGAAAGGCCTATGAAGAAGAGATATACGAACGAAATGGATGATGAACTGCGCCCGGAGTATGACCTGCACGAGTTGTTGAAAGGAGGCGTCCGGGGCAAATACGCGGCCCGCTATCGTGCAGGGACGAACCTGGTCCTGCTGGACCCCGATGTCGCGCGGGCCTTCCCGGACGAAGCAGCCGTTAACGAGGCCCTTCGTCTGGTGATCCGTCTGGCGGAGATTCAGCGCGGCAAGAAAGAGGTCCCGGCAGAAGCCTGAGAATAGCCGGGAGTTTCATACCTGTCAGGGGGAATTGCCCCGCCGTCACCGGGCCGGAATCCGTGAAGGGTGTCCTGACTGCTCTGCTCAAATCCTTCGCCCGGGCCTGCAAAGAGTTTGACCTGCTGGCGGAGGGCGACCGGGTGGCCGTGGCCCTCTCCGGCGGCAAAGATAGCACCAGTCTGCTGGACCTGATGCTCCGGTACCGGGAGCGGGCCGGGGTCTCCTACGACATCATCGCCGTCCACGTCGTGGGCACCGCTGCCGGATTCCCCGACCAGACCGGGGTGCTGGCCCCCTGGCTGGAGGCGCGCGGGGTGGCGTATCGCTTCGTCCCGCTGGAATTCCCGCCGGATGAACCGTTGCCGCCCGACTGCTTCCGCTGCTCCTGGAACCGCCGCAAGGCGCTTTTCCTGGCCGCCGACGCGCTGGGCTGCAACAAACTGGCCCTGGGCCACCACGCCGACGACGCCGCCGTCACCGCCCTGATGAACCTGCTCTTCACGGGCCGCCTGGAGACACTGGAGCCGAAGGTGGAATTTTTCGGCGGACGGATCACCGTCATCCGGCCGCTCATCTACATTCCGGCCAAAGACCTGGCGGCCTACGCGCGGGCCTCAGGCTTCCCGCTGGCCCCACCCTGCCCGTACGGGGGGGATGCCAACCGTCAGAAGGTAGAGGAGTTTCTGCGCAGTTTCGGTCCCCGCCAGCAGGCCCACATCCGGGCCAACCTCTGGCGGGCTGCCACAGGGAGGTGTAAATGAGAACCGTAACTCTGCGCTATCCGGAGGAACTGGCATCAGCCGTCCAGACAACGCCGGAAGAACTGGATGCACAAATCCGACTGATGGCGGCGTTGAAGATGTTTGAACTGGGCAAACTCTCCTCGGGAAAAGCGGCCGAGTTGGCCGGTCTCTCCAGGGCTGAATTCCTGGAAATGTGCGGCCGCTATCGGGTATCCATATTCAACTATCCCCCCGAGGAAGTGGCCAGAGAGATAGAGGCCGATGTAGAAAATATCAGGAAGGCGATGAATGATCGTTGTCAGTGACACCGGGCCCTTGATTGCTCTGGCAAAGGTCAATTGCCTTTCTCGGTTGAAGCATCTGTTCGGCCAGATTTATATACCACCGGCTGTCTACCGGGAGTTGCTGGCCAAAATTGGCCCAGAGGCTAAACGGCTGGATGATGCGCTGGCTGAGTTTATTACGGTGACTGCAGCACCGCCTGTGCCTTTGAAGGTGGACACGGCCACAGCGCGATTGGGTTCTGGTGAGAGACAGGCCGTCGCTCTGGCCTATGAGAGGGGGGCACTATTGCTGATAGATGACCGCCAGGGACGAAGTGCGGCCCGGCGTCTGGGGATAATGGTCAGTGGCGTGGTAGGTGTGCTGCTCCAGGCGAAGGCAGCGGGATTGGTTTCCTCCATTCGTGCTTTATTGGACGAAATGCGTTTTCAGGGGTACTGGCTGTCTGATGAGGTGATCACCGCTACTATCCAGCAGGCTGGAGAAAACGACGATTAGCCCGCCGCCCACTTGCAAACTTGCCTACTTGCATGCGTCTCAAACGTCTGGAACTTCAGGGCTATAAATCCTTCGCCGACCGGACGGAGTTCGTCTTCCCGACCGGCATCACGGCCATTGTCGGCCCCAACGGGTCCGGCAAATCCAACATCGCCGACGCCATTCGCTGGGCCCTGGGCGAGCAGAGCCTGCGGCTGCTGCGCGGTAAAACTACCGAGGATATGATTTTCTCCGGCGGCGGCCGCCGGGCGCGCGCGGGGATGGCCCAGGCGCTCCTCACTCTGGATAACGGCGACGGCTGGCTCCCCGTGGATTTCGCCGAAGTGACTCTGGGACGGCGCGCCTACCGTTCCGGCGAAAGCGAGTACCTGCTCAACGGCAACCGGGTCCGCCTGCGGGACCTGATGGACCTCCTGGCCGAAAGTGGGCTGGCCCAGCGGACCTACACCGTCATCGGCCAGGGACTGGTGGATATGGCCCTCTCTCTCCAGCCCCAGGAGCGGCGCGCCCTGTTTGAAGAGGCCGCGGGCATCTCCGTCTACCGTGCCCGGCGGGAAGAGGCGGCGGCCCAACTGGATGAGACGGAGCGCAACCTGGACCGGGTGCGCGACCTGCTGAGTGAAATTGCTCCCCGCCTGAAACGGCTGGAGGAGCAGATGGCCCGTTTTCAGGAGCACGAGCGGGTCTCCGGTTACCTGAAACAACTCCAGCGGGCCTGGTACGGCTACCACTGGGGACAGGCCCAGCAGGCGCTTCAGGCGGCTCAGGCTCGGGCCCGCGCGGCCGAAGAGGCACTGGCCGCCCGCCAGGCCGAGGCGGACGCCGTCGCCGCCCGCCTGGCCGACCTTCGCCACCGCCAGACTGAACTCCGCAACGACCTGCGGGACGCCTACCGCCGCGTCGCCGACCTCCACGAGCGCATGGACGCCGCCCAGCGGGAACTGGCCGCGCTGACGGAACGGTCCCGCCTGTTAGAGGTCCGGGAGAAGGAGTTGCAGGCGGAGATGGAACCCCTTCAGGCCCAGGAGACAGCCCAGGCGGAACGGGTCCGGGCGGCCCAGGCCCAGGAAGCGGAACTCCGGGAACGGGTGGCCGCCCAGGAGGCCCGCGTCGCCGCAATGGAGGCGGAACTGGCCCGGTTGCGCCACCACGTTCGGGAGCAGGCCGCCCAGAGAGATCGGATAGAGGCCGAACTGCGCGCGCTGCGGGCCCGGCGGGACGAACTGGAGAAGGCGCTGGCCGAGACGCGGGCCATGCAGGCCCGCCTGGAAGCGGAGCAGGAACTGCTGGCCCGGATGCGGGACGAGATGGCCGGCCTGGCCGAAGGGACGCGCCGCCTGCTCCAGGCGGGACTCCCGGGCGTCATCGGACTGGTGAGTCAGATTTTGCGGGTACCCCCGGAGTGGGAGCGGGCGGTGGAGGCCGCCCTGGGCCCGCGCCTGCAGGCCGTCATCGTGGAGGACTGGGAGGCCGTCCGGGCGGCCCGCCGGGCCCTGGGAGAAAACGGGCGCGCCGTACTGCTCCCGCTCACCCCCTCCCCTCGCCTGGCCGAAGGCCAGGAGAGGGGAGGGGGTAGCGGCGAAGCCGCTGGGGGT
>JAGHZG010000182.1 GCA_017743275.1 Chloroflexota bacterium
GTGCATAATAGAAGAGACTACGCTGTCGCGTTTATCCTCACGTCGCTAATGCCGGGCTTTAGCAAGCGGGTAAAACACGGTAACTGGAGTTTCCCTTTCAGCATTCTGTCGGGCACGTTATACATTCCTTCCGTGAGTCGCGAAGCATCACCCTTACACTATCTGCAAAATAAAGCACTAAAAACCGCCAAATCCTTATCAAGTGTTTCTGTCACTGGCTCCATTGCTATTGAGACCACATCTGCCAGCAGGCTCTCTGTACCATCTGAATCTGTGGATTACATCTTTATTGATCCTCCCTTTGGCTCTAACCTGATGTACTCCGAACTGAACTTCCTCTGGGAGGCCTGGCTGGGCGTGTTCACGGACAACAGGCCGGAGGCGGTGGTCAACAAAACCCAGGGCAAGGGCCTCCCCGAGTACCAGGCCCTTATGGAGGCCTGCTTCCGGGAGTTCTACCGCGTCCTCAAACCGGGCCGCTGGATGACCGTGGAATTCCACAACTCCCAGAACCGCGTCTGGAACGCCATCCAGGAGGCCCTCCAGCGGGCCGGCTTCGTCATCGCCGACGTGCGCACGCTGGATAAACAGCAGGGCACCTTCAAGCAGGTCACCACCACCGGCGCGGTGAAACAGGACCTCATCATCTCCGCCTACAAGCCCAACGAGCGGCTGGAGGAGCGGGTGCGGGAACTGAGCCGTCCGGGGCTGGCCTCCAGCGAGTCCGTCTGGGCCTTCGTGGACTACCACCTGAACCAACTCCCCGTCCCCGAACTGATAGACGGCAAACTGGAGGTCCTGGCGGAGCGGCAGGACTACCTCCTCTACGACCGCATGGTCGCCTTCCACGTCCAGCGGGGGATTCCGGTGCCCATCGGCGCGGCGGAGTTCTACGCGGGGTTGCGGGAGCGCTACTCGGAGCGGGACGGGATGTTCTTCCTCCCCCTGCAGGCGGCGGAGTACGACCGGCGGCGGCTGCGGGCCGAGGCGGTGGTCCAACTCCCCCTCATCGTCACCGACGAGCGGAGCGCCATCCGCTGGCTGCGGGCGCAACTGCAGGAACAGCCCCGCACCCTGGGCGAACTCCAGCCCCTCTTCATGCGGGAGGCCCAGCGGGCCTGGGCGGAGAACGAGACCCCGCTGGAACTCCGCCAACTCCTGGAGGAGAACTTCCTGGAGGACGAGGAGGGGCGCTGGTACGTCCCCGACCCCCATCGGGCCCGGGACCTGGAGGAGATGCGGGAGAAACTTCTGCTGCGGGAGTTTCGCCGCTACGCGAGTGAACGGGGGCCCCTGAAGGTCTTCCGCAAAGAGGCGGTCATGGCGGGATTCCGCCGCGCCTGGCGGGAGAAGGACTACGAGACCATCGTCCGCGTCGCCGACCGCCTCCCCCTGCGGGTTCTGGAGGAAGACCCGGCGCTGCTGATGTACTACGACAACGCGCGGGGGAAGTTGGAGCATGTCTAAAATGATTGGTGTGGAGTTAAAGTGCTTGTAGTCAGCCACAAAGCGAAGCGGAGTGGCGTTTAAGCGGGTAAAACGGCACTCCACTTCGTTCCGTGCCTCACTACGAACGAATTTTCAGACGTGCTCTGAGAAGTAGCGCAGACCGCCAGGCCTGTATGTAGTGGTATCACACACCAGAGGGCGTCTGGACACCGGCCATCTCCCCGCGCAGGTCATCTCCGCTGATCTGGGAAACAGGGATGCCGTACCCGGCACACAAATTCTGAACTACGACCCGTGCGGCGGGATTGAATTCACCGCAAAGAACGCAAAGGGGTAATTACCTACCCGGCCGGCTTGCCGCTGTGCGCTAATTGGAAATCAGCCTCCCTGGGCACGCTGTGCCGGGCGTCGGCCTTCGCCGACGCCCTCGGTCGCGGTTTTTCAACTGCACAGGTGGCGCAAATGTAGGACAACTGCTTGCCGTTGTCCTGCAACAGCAAAACGCCTGGTCAGTCGGCATATTCTGTGTTATAATCCTTACCTGAAACGTAATGATGCCAGCACAAAATCCGCCACAGCCGACCGGTTTGGGCCGAAAAGCCTCCCTTCTGCTGACCACGCTCTCCGGGCAGGGGAAGGTGATCTTCACCGCGCGGGACGCTCACGAGATTCTGGGGGGTTCTCCCTCTGCCACGTACAAGATGCTCCACGACTTGGCCCGGGGAGGCTGGCTGCACGTTCTCGGGAAGGGCCGGTATCTCATCATCCCGCTGGAGGCAGGACCGGAGCGCCGCTACTCGGCGCACGAGTTCCTCATCGCTCACCACCTGGCCCCGGAAGGGTATATCGCTTACTGGACGGCCCTCCACCACCACGGCCTGACTGAACAGATTCCCCGCTCCGTCTGGGTGGCCACTCCTCGCCGTCGGCCGGGGACGACCGTTCTGGGAGTGCCGTACATCTTCGTCACCCTTCGGCCGCACAAGGTGTTCGGCCACCAGCCCGTCTGGATAGAAGGCCAACCCGTTCCGGTGGCCGACCTGGAGAAGAGCCTGGTAGACGCGCTGGACCATCCGGAGCATTGTGGTGGCATCAGCGAGGTGGCCAAAGCCCTGGCGGTTGCTTTGGAGGAACGGAGAGCCGATCTGGAGCGTCTGACGGAGTACGCCCTCCGGATGCGCAACACGGCCATTCTCAAGCGGTTGGGCTACCTGGCGGGGCGTCTCTCCTTGCCGGTGGGGGATTTTCCAGAGAGGTGGTACGGGGCACTATCGGCGGGCTATGCCCGGCTGGACCCGGCGCGTCCGGCCTCTGGCCCCCTGGACCGTCGCTGGCAGATCCGGGTCAACGCCTGCGCGGATGAACTGACTGGCTGGAGGGAACCGTGATCCGGCCCGAGGAGTTGCGACGGCTGGCGGCCCGCGCGGGCGTGCGGGTAGAACTCCAGGAACGCGACTACGTGCTGGGGTGGTTCCTGCTGGGACTGGCCCAAACACCTGCCCTGGCCCCGGTGCTGGTATTCAAAGGTGGCACCGCCCTGCGCAAAATGTACTTCCCCGATTACCGTTTCTCCGAGGACCTGGATTTCACTGTGGCCCAACCGGTAGACGAACGGGCCCTCCAGACCGGCATAGAGGCGGTCTGCCACGCGGTCTATCAGGCATCGGGCATAACGATGCAGCCAGCCCTCTGGAGACAAACCCGTCACATCCCGGACGAGGAAGCCTACCAGGCGCGCATTGCCTACATTGGCCCTCTGGGCCGACAAAGCCATCAGCCGCCTCGCATCACCCTGGACCTGACGCGCTACGAGCGATTAGTCCTCCCTCCCGTTCGGCGCACCATCCACCACCCCTATTCCGATGCGCCGGAGGAACCCCTTCAACTCCCAACATACCTTCTGGAGGAAATGCTGGGGGAGAAACTTCGGGCCCTCCTTCGCCGCTGTTACCCCCGAGACCTGTACGACGTGTGGTACCTCCTCGCTCACCAGGGCCAATCCCTGAACCGACTGACCCTCCTGCGCGCGCTGGAGGAGAAATGCCGCTACAAAGGCTATACCTTCTCCTCGCCGGAGGACTTCCTGACCCGGGCCCGGCGGGAGAATATGGAAGCGACTTGGGTTGCCTCTCTCCGGCCCCTGACTCCCTCGCTTCCCGATTACGGAACTGTGATGAAAGACCTGAGTTCGCTCCTCCCCGATTGGCTGGGAGAAACACCCGATGCCGGCTGAGGATTGGTTCCGCGCCATCGTAGACGCGCTGGCCCTGTCGCCCGACCGTCTCCTCACCCTGGCCCTGGACCCCGATGGCCTCCTGGCGGAGCCGGAGAGCCGGGCCGCGCTGGACGCCCAGGACCCGCCCGTCCACCTCCTGACCCTGGACCCGGCGGACCCCATCGCCTTCCGCTACGCCTACGAGTCCGAATACCGCTCCCGCTGGGACGACGGCGAGCCGGTGCGCCTGCTGGTCCGCCTCCCTGGCGACGACCCCAAAGCGTTCCCCTACGACCTCCTGGCCCGGGCCGGGGGGATGCGGCAGGTGCGGAATCTGGCCCTCTACACCTTCTTCCCCCACCTGGCCTATCCGGTCCTGCAGGAACTGGCCCGCCACGACCGGGCCGCTCTGGCCGCCCTCTACGACGTCTACCAGGCCCACCCTCCACCGCAGCGGCTGGGCCCCCGGCGGAGTCGCCGCTACCTGCTGGAGCACCTCTACGGCGTGGACCCCGAGGCCATCCGCACCCCCGCCGACCTGGTCCGCTATCTCCTCCAGCGGCACGACCAGAAACGCTACCCGCCGCCATCCCTGGACCAGGAACTGCTGGCGGCATGGCAACCGGTGCCGGTCCTGGCCTCCCTTCCCCTGGAGGAGTGGCTGCGGGACGAGGCCGCTCTGTGCCGGTACCTGGAGTCGGTCTGGCCCGGATACCTGGCCCGACAGGGGCTCCCCGTCGCCTCCGCCCTTCCGCCGGAGGACGCCGCCCCTCTCCTCCCCGCCCTGGACGACCGGGAGGTCCAGGTCCGCCTGGACACCATGTTTCTGGAAGGACGGTTGCGCCCGGTGCGGCTCGCCGAGCCCCACCCCGTGTACGGGTGGATGCGGGCAGGCGTCTACTTTGACCCGGTGGCCTACGCGACCGAACGGCTCCGGCGCCTGCTGGCCCTCCTGGACTCCACCGTTCCGGGGCCCGAGAATCCTCACCGGGACTGGCTGGACTTCGCCCGTTCCTGGGCCGAGGGGGTCCGACTGCGCTTCCAGGTGACGCTGGACGAGGAGACGGCCCGGCACCTGGATCACCTCCACGACCGGATAGAGGACGCCTTCGCCCGCTGGCTCCGGTCCCACTACGCCCGACTGGCCTCCTGGCCCCCCGTCCCGGCCCCCCTCGTCGGCGACCGGGTGGCGGAATTCCTGGCCTACCGACTGCGGCAGGGGACGGAGC
>JAGHZG010000183.1 GCA_017743275.1 Chloroflexota bacterium
TATCGCGGCTTTGATGATCAGGCCCAGGTATCCCAGTGCGATGCCCAGGTGGAAGACAATGAGCCAGCGCTCAAATCCCCATCTGTGAAGACGCCCTCTCCCTAATGAGTCTTGAAAAGACACTTGGTTGCTCATCACGCTGTGTAAAACAAAGGTGATGGAATCAATGGCCTCCTGCGAAAAGGTCGTTTCACCGCCGAGACGCAGAGTACACGGAGACTATATTGGTGAAGGACTCCGCGCTCTCGGGGTCTCTGCGGCGAGTTTTTGCAGCGAACTTAATCAACATTTTCTTCTCAAACAGTGAACTGTCAGAAAGAGGTGGAGAACCAGCAGAACCAGGGCCGGATAGGTGAACCCCTCTATCGGAGGGAGTTGCACCCCAGAAACGGTCAGCAACACGATATCCGCCACGCATAGAAAATACACGGCGGGAGGAAGCATCGTCCATAGACCGAACAGACGAAGGGGCATCCGCCCGGTGATGACCTGATGAAGCAGCAGGGGAATGAATGCCATGGCCATATGCATGTGCGCATGCCAGGTTGTCACAAAAGTGGCTGCCAGCAGAGGAACCATAACTCCCAATTTTTCCTCTGGCGCCTGTTCCCTCAGACGGAGGGAAAACCAGAGGGTTAGCAGTGCGATAGCGATGGCTACTATGCCTGCGATTCTTTGTACGTCCAAAGAGAACAGGAGCGATAGCAACTCACTGACCATGCGAAGGTTGATCATGATCCCCGGACCGGTGGTCGGCAAACGGGTCGCGTGGTGGGTCAGCAAGGCCGCCCATGCTTTTATCCCCTCTGTCCCACCTATGACGAGGGAAATCATTCCTATGGCTGCTGCTCCGATGGCAAAACCGCCCGCAATTCCCCACTCCCCACTGAAAACCAGGAAAGGGAACATCAGCACCAGAATCTGGGGCTTGAGGAGCAATCCGCTCAACCACAGCCCGCCGCGGACCCTCTTTCCCTCTCCCCATGCCCGTATGAATTCCCCCATACATACCAGTAACCATACATTGACCTGGCCGAAAAAGAAATTGGCGAAAACGGGGAAAGAGAGCAATGCCATGGCCAGGAGAAGAGAGTACTCCCCCGGTTTGCCCGTTTCGCTTCTCAAAAACCAGATTGAGTAGCCGATAAGAATGATGAGGTTGAGCACGATCCAGGCAATGAGCCCTCCAAGAAGACCAGGTGGTAGAAATGGATAGAGCAGGAGGATAAAAGCGGGCAGGAAAAAAGTCGCTCCAGGTTCTACCTCCGGCGATCCATAAGGGGCCATCAAGGCTGTCTGGATTTCTTTCTGAGCGGCAAGATGGTAAACCTCCGGGAAGCCAGATGTCACCGCAATACGCGCCGAAGCGAAAAAAGCGCGGAAATCTACCCCTACTGGTGAAAAAAGGCCTCCGTAATGAATCGTTCCGATTGTGATGAGAATATACAGAAGTCCTACAGCAAAGAGAACCAGACGAAGAGACCGATATGGTCTTCGGGTCTCTGAGGCGATTCGCATAATAGCCACTCCTCATGCCTGTCGTCATCGCAAGGCGGTGATAGCCGTCAAAGCAATCCCCTCACAGGCCTCACGAATGCTCTTGTTATTCTATGGAACTTGAGATTGCTTTGCCGCCTTTTAGCGGCTCGCAATGAGGTAGGTGGTTGCGAAAATTGGTTGAGCACAGGTCAGCCCTCGGGCCGGAGGGCTGCTCTCCCCGAGAGGGAGAGGTAGACATAGGGAGCCAAAGGGCGAATCATCACCGGGTGCCCCCTGCGCGCACAGCATACACGGTTGTAGCAGCCAGCACAGTTACCGGCTCGTAATGCTCCTGGATGGCGGCCCACATCTCTGGCGTCCATCTACCTTTGGCCGCATTCGTTAATGACCCATCCGTTATTAAGACCAGGCGAAATTTCCCGCTTTGAATATCTTCTACGACCCGGGTCTGGTCCCACTTGCCCTCTACTGCCAGCCGCGTGAACTCAAAAGGCTGAAATAAAATGTCCCGACCGCAGACGACCAGCAGGCTCATCATTTCGTCTGCCAGGACTGGGCCCGGGGCAGAGCAAATGATTTCCTCCAACTGCGGCATTTCTGGCTCCAGGGCCCGCCGACTCCAAACTCCAAGCGTAACGAATTGACCCCAGTAGAGCGACCAGAGGATTTGAAAAGAGAACGTCAGCAACAGCAGGGAGCATAAAGCCCGAGGGAGTTCCCGGCGCCAGCGGGCCAGAGCAATCCCCGCCAGCAGCCCCATGGATGCCAGCCACTCCAGCAGATAATTTACATTGGAGCCCACCTTCCCCACTGTCAGACCGGAAAGAGTGCCTCCAATCAGATAGGCGATGGCAAACCAGGGCCGTTTTTCAGGTTGGCGGGCATAGTGAAGGAACTCCCAGAAGATGACGACGATGAGCGGCGCATATACTATAGTGGCGACCAGCCAGGCAGAAAGTACTAATGAAGGCATAAAGGTATTGGCGTTGGCAACAATCGTATGGATAAAGAAGCCGCCTTCTGTCCGCCAGCACAGGATACCGCCGATTGCCAGTACCGATATTCCCAGGGCGAGGGCAAAGAACAGGGCCCTGCGCCCGTTTCCCGTTGCCAGATGCACAACCACGGCCAGCGGCGCAGCCAGAAGATAGGATTGCCGGGTAAAAATGGCGGCCAGCAGAAAGAGCAGAGAAACCCCTGTTCCGGCCAGGGAATTGGGCCAGCGGATGGCGGCCCAGATGCCCCACAGGCTGAAAGCCAGCGCCAGCATATCCACTCGCCCCAGGGAGCCCCAGAAGATGACGTACGGGAAGGAGAAAAACAGTGCGCCAGCGACCAGCGATGCAACCCGATCGCCGGTTGTCTGCAGGACTATCAGCATCAGGGCCAGGCCGCATCCCAGGGTAGCCATTGCGGAGACCATGCGGCCCGTCTCGTAGGAAAACCCCAGATAGCGACCTGCCAGCGAAACGGCCAGGGGATAAAGGGGAGGATAATTGGCAATTGTAAACGGGTAATCGTTGATGTCGGCACGGTAGATGGGCCGCCCTTCCGCCAGCCATCGTGCCTGGTTCAGGAGCGGCCCCTCGCCGTAATCCAACGGGATGCGAGCCTGGAGAGCCTGGCTGGTATGCAGGAAGAAAAACCCCACCCCAATGGCCAGTGTAATCCATAAAATCGCCCAGATGGCTGTTTGCAAAATGAAGACCAACTTCTTTTTCATTTTTATCCAGAGTCCAGATTACTCGGTGCTGTTCTGTTTTCCGAAAACGCTCAGGTAGTAATCATCCGTATGCTGGACGGTAAAAATGTGCTGGTACCGGGCAGAGAAGGAGGGAGAATGGAAAATTGCCCAGTCAAAACGCCATCCGGCGAAGAGATCCAGGGAAGGCGTGACATGGGCCAGGACGATGTAATCGGGTTCCTGGGAAAGGACGTAATCCGCTACCTGTATGGCAATCTCTTCGGGGGCCAATGCCCACCCTCCGCCCCGATGGGCAATCCGGGCAACTTCCCGCGAGGTAAGCCCGGTGATGTCCAGGACATAGCGGTCGGATACATAACCGATGAGACCGATGTCCATCAGGGCAACCGATGCGTCAGGGGAGGAGTTCTCCCTCAGCCACATGCCCACAGCGAAATGGGCCTGCTGATAGCCCCGGGCCCGGGATAGGACGTACTGGTCCTCCTTAACCATAGTGGGTAAAGAGAGCGTGACGAAACACAAGAAGAGAACTATCCCCCACAGATGTCCTGCAGGGAGAAAATGGGAGCGCAAAATCTGCCATACTCTGTCCAGGCCCAGGGAGGCCAGAATGAAGTAAAGGGGGATGGCAGGCAGAAGGAACCGATACCCCGGCATCCAGTCCCCGCCCGCGTAGATCACGTAGGCTGCATAGAATGCCAGAAATACGGCCAGAACCACGGCCCTCTTGCCCTCCCGCACCTTCAGCGCCCACAGGAGTGGGGGAAGTAGTAGAAGAGTCTGATAGTCTCGGAGCCACATGACCACGTAGACAAGGCCGGCAAGGTACTTCGCTGGCATCCATCCCGACGCGGTCTTGGCGAAGAAAGTGTTCGGGACCGGGGAGCCGTAGTAAACGCTGAGCCAGATGAGGACGGGGGCCAGCATCAGGCCGTAAATAGCCCCCCATCCTATCTGCCGGATTGCGACTCTACCGGAGGGGCGAATACCAGCGATAGAGAGAACCAGGGAGAGAAGGGCAACCCCCAGCCCTTCCGGACGGGTGACGGTCGCCATCCATAGCGACGCAGCCAGAAGGAACTGGAAGGCGGCCCCGCCCGGACGGTCCAGGAAACGGAGGAAAAGGAGAAGAAACATCAGCAAGAACAGGACGAAAAGGGTGGTCTCTATTCCCATTACTGCTGAGATGGCGAGGGGGGGATAAACCGCCAGGAAGGCGACGGCCAGGGTTGCTGCGCCAATGGAGCCTCCTGCCTGTCGGGCGAGCAGAAAGGTGAGCCCCAGCACTCCAGCACCAGCCGCAACTCCGATAATCTTGGCCGCCAGCACTCCGTCCAGGCCGAATTGTTCCACCAGCGCCTCTATCAGAGTGAGGGATAGATTGGTGTAGCCCATCACCCGCTCGCCTGGATTGTAGACCAGACCATATCCCCGGACAAGATTGCGGGCATACCGCGCGCTGATGTAGGCGTCGTCAACGGTGAACGGCCAGAACCGCCACACCCAGAACAGATAGATGCCCAGCAACAGGATACCGAGAATCACGGTAAGGTGCCTCAGGTCCTCTGCTGCGGCCTGTCGCCCGTTCTCGCAGGGTCTGGTGTCCGAAGGGATCATTTGCCTGCCTCCTACGGCACCCACGTATGGAGAACGTAGAGGCCGGTCATCAGTGTCCAGCCC
>JAGHZG010000184.1 GCA_017743275.1 Chloroflexota bacterium
TTGATGGCGTTGGTGATGTAGACCACCCAGAAAACGGTCAGCATGAAATCCACCACCGGCTGGCCGAACGTGCCCACGCGAACGCCTGTGGCCCAGAGGAGCAGGGCCGCCAGAATCTGCCCAACCAGTTTCACCGCCGGGCGCAGCCCCCAGCGGTCATCCACCAGTCCCATAAACGAGACAGCGGTGGCGCCGATGATGACAGAACCGAATTGGGCAAAGTTGTACCGCTCTCCCAGCGCGAGGGCCGCCGCCAGAACAGCCAGATAGATGGCGACGCCGCCCAGACGAGGGACTGGGGTCCGGTGCACCTTACGGGCTGAGGGGTGGTCTATCACGCCCAGGTGGGGGGCCAGATAGCGGGCCAGGGGAGTCAACGCGATGCTCAACACCAGCGCGCCCGCGAAAACGAGGAGATAGGCGGTCATCGGAACCCCAGTGCCGCTTCTGTAGCGCAGGATTGATCCTGCGCCGCGCTACCCTCCGCCGACGGGCGGGAACAGGCCGACCTCATCGCCGTCGGCCAGGGGGTGGGAATCATCCCGGGCGATGCCGTTGACAAACGCGACCCGCACATGGTCGGCGGGCAGGCCCAGATGCTGGACCAGTTGCCCCACCGTCGCCCCGTCCGGGAGTTCCACATCCATCCCCTCGCCGATTCCCAGTTCGGGGTAATACCGTCGCAGAGTGGCGAAAACTTTTACGTTGACCCGGATCATTCTGCAGCCTCTATTTTTTATGGGGCTTACTCATTGGCCTGCTTGAGTACGGCATCCACCACATCCTGGCTGATGCTGAAACCTTTCTGCTGCAGCTTCTCTATTTCAGGCCGGAGAACGGGTAAAAGCCCCATCTGTTTGGCCTTCAGCAAAATTCCCAGCGTCCCAATTTTTCTAATTCCCATCTGAGAAAGTTTTCGGCGGCCTTTTCTCTCATCCATCAATACCAAATCTGCACCAATTTCACGGGCCAATACAATCACTTCGGCCTCACCGAAATCCATCTCGTCCAGCAATACCTCCACTGCAAGACGGTCTTGAACTGCCACCACTTTTATCCAACTGGCAGCGGATACTTCCCGCTTTGCTCCTCCATCTTCACGCCCCTTCTCCACGGCTTCAGCATATACTGCCTGAGGAATGTAAATTTCGCCAAAAAGATGCCGAAGCAAATCAAACCGTTGAATGGAAGCCAGCCCAATCAGCGGCGTTGTATTGGAGACAACAATCATCGGATCAGTTTCCTTCAGGCTTCAAGCTTTCCAATACGGCAAATTCCTCAGCCAGTTCATCAGGAGTATAGTGGATATACGCGATCCCCCGAGCACGAAGGAGAGCCAGGAACTCGGTACGGCGAATCCCCAGCAAACGTGCGGCCTTGCCCGAGGAAATTCGCCCTTCCGTAAAAAGCGATAAAACCAGCCATTCGGTGAGTCGTCGCTGAACTTCGCTCTGGTCAATACCTAACTGAAGCAGAAGAGCAGGAACACGAACTTCAAATGTAGCCTCCACTTTAACTCCTCCCAATGAGACATCATAGCCCCCCACAACGCACCGCCAGGGCACTTCTGACCCCTATCCCCAGCCGCCGCAGCACCTTCGCCGGGGTGACCCGCCGGATTCGCCGCCATTGCCGCCGGACCCACCGCCGGAACGCGTTCCACGGCTTGCGCCGCTGGCTCTTCGCCATCGCCCACCGCAGGAACTCGTAGTCCTGCCCCCGAATCTTCGGCTCCGTGGGGTTGCGTCGGTAGGAGTCGTAGTCGGTGATGCGGCTCAGGTCGCGCTCCACCACAAAGTCGTAGAGGTCGGTCCCGGGATGCGGCGTGAAGAAGGCCGGACTGTAATAATCCGGGTCTATCTCCTTCATCATCCGCACCGTCTCCATAACTTCTTCCTTTGTCTCGGTGGGCAGGCCCATCATGTAGTTGGCCCAGATGGCGATGCCGTACTTCTTGCAAATGCGGGCGGCTTCCAAATTCTGGGCCACCGTAGTGCCCTTGCGGATGAACTTGAGCACCCGGTCGCTGCCGCTCTCAAAGCCAATGAAGTACCCGCGCAGACCGGCCCGCACCATCCGCTCCACCATGTCCTCGTGTTTCACCACGATGTCCGCCCGGGTCTGACAGAAGAAGGGCAGGTTGAAGCCCTCGGCGATGTACCGCTCGGTGAACTCCATCACCCATTCCCGGTCCTCGGTCAGACAGTCGTCGTGGAACATAAAGGAAACCAGATGGTAGCGGTCCACCAGGTACCGCAGTTCCGCCAGGACGTTATCCACGCTGCGGCGGCGCACCCGTTTGCCGAAGAGGTAGTCCTCCCCGGGCTTGCAGAAGGTACAATTGTAGATGCAGCCCCGCCCGGCGATGATGGTGGCGAAGGGTGGGGGGAGTTCCTCCACGAAGGGCACTTCCGGGGAGTCCAGGTCGTAGCCCCATTTCTTCCATTCTTCCAAGAAGAGGTCCCGGTCGCTGAAGGGGATGGCGTCCAGGTCCGGCGGCTCGCCGCGCAGCACCCGATGCGGCGGACGACGGCCCTCAGCGATGGCCTGCAGCAACTGGGGGAAGGTGATTTCGCCCTCACCGGTCACCAGGTAGTCCACGTGGGGAATCCGCAGACTGTCCTGGAGGGCAATGGTAACATGGGGCCCACCGATGACGGTGATGACATCGGGCAGGACCTCCCTGGCGATAGCGACGGCCTGGCGGGCGGGGTTGTAGTCCACGCTCATCATCGTGACCCCGACCACGTCGGGGGCACGCTCCGCCAGGACTTCCCGGAACTGGTCCCAGCCGGAGAGGGCGCGCAGGTCAATCAGGTCTACCTCAAACCCCTGCGCTTTGGCGGCCGCGCTGAGCGAGGCCAGGCCGTGGGAAATCCAGCCGGCGTCCATCCCCTGCTTGAGGGAATTCCAGCCCCGACCGGCGATACCGGGATAAATCAGAGTGACCTTCAGACTCATAGTGGCATCCGTGAAAAGTACAAAAGACACGAAAAGCACGAAAGACACAAATATACCTTCCGTATCTTTCGTACCTTTCGCGCTGATGGAAACGCCCCTAAAATGCAAAGCAACGCCTGAACCGTACCGCTTTGCGCTGTTCGGAGTCCTACCGGAGAAAGCGATTCAGTTTTCCGGCACGGTCAGGCGATAGATGCAGCGCTCGCTACCGGTCGCGATCTGCTCAACCCGCTCCGGTTCCACACCGGTGACCAGGGCGATGAGCCGGGTGTCCACTTTGCAGGGCAGGCCGTGGCGCCGGGCCACCCGCTCGTAGGGGCAGTTGGCAACCGTGATCCGATAACTACCGTCTTCCTTCTCAGCGGTCGCCAGATAGCCCAGGCCATTCAGGTACTCCAGGAGTGCTCCCAGGCGGACGCCGATGTCCCCTTCGGCCGACACCTGGCGGGCCATCCGCTCGGCGACCCCGTTGATGACCGCATCCAACTCCTCCGGCGACAGCCGCTCTTCCAGTTCCTCCAGGAGGGCATCGGTCAGCCGGTCATACTTCTTGGGGAAAAGGTTCTCTGCCTCACCCGCCAGCCGGTAAACATGCTGCGGGCGACCCGGGCGCGCCTTGCGAAGAATCTGGGGCGGACCGATCAGCCCATCCCGATAGAGGACGTCCAGGTGGTGCCGGATGGTCACGGCGGTCAATCCCAACTCGCGGGTCAGTTCGTTCACCGTCGCCTGACCGCGCATTTTGATAATTTCCAGGATTCGCTGTCTGGTCTCTTGCATGACCCACCTCCTGGTTTCCATGATACCATATTGCTGAAATTTTGTCAAACTCCAAATCGTTTTTATGGTGGCGGTTTGGGAAAAAAAGAGGTGCATCAGGCCGCAAAAAGCCCGCTGCACCTCCCCACGCTCGTCCGACCCAGTCTTAAACCACCACCCTCAGGGCCTGGGGCACCACTTCCAGGTCCAGTTCCCGCACATCCAGCGCGAGAGTCTCCCCATCGGCGTGGACGACCTGCGTCCCGTCCCGAACCGTCACCCGCACCCGCCGGGAGCGGGCCATCGTCACCCGGGGGTCCCCGACCTGGGTCCCCTTCATAAACCGGGGGACAAAGGAGAGCATCTCCAGTTGGCTCATCTTCCTGCCGATGCACAGGTCAAAGAGGCCATCATCGGGCCGGGAGAAGGGAGTCATCAGGAAGCCCCCACCCATCCGCCGACCGTTCATCACCGAAATCATCAGCGCAGGCTGCTCCAGGGTCTGGTCGTCCAGTTCTACACGAGTCAGAGGAGCCCGGTAGTAGAAGAGCAGGGTGCGCAGGACAGCGATGAGGTAGACCAGGAATCCCCGCAGCCGCCGCAGGCGGGAAGCCACCACATTGACGGCCGCGTCAAAACCGATGCCGATGCCGTTTCCGAAATAGCGAAACCCCCGCGCGTGCCCCACGTCCACCCGGCGGGTCCGCCCCCGGGCCAGCGCCGCGCAGCCCTCTTCCAGGTCCAGTGGGATGCCCATCCCGTAGGCGAAGTCGTTGCCGGTGCCCACGCAGAGCACCCCCATCGCCGCCTCGCCCTCTCCGGCCTCCCGCGTCGCCATCAGCCCGTTCAGGACCTCGTTGGACGTCCCATCGCCGCCCACCGCGACGACGGTCCGGTAACCGCTCACCACTGCCTGGCGGGCCAGTTCTGCCGCGTGCCAGGGCCGCTCCGTCCGCACCAGATCAAACGACAGGCCGTGCTCCCGCAGCAACCGGACGATGCGGGGAATGACCCGCTCCCCCGCCCCTCGCCCGGCAATCGGATTGACAATCACCAGTTGATCGGCCATCCTCCTGAGCACCTCCCGAGAGTTTCCTCATAGGAGATAAACCCCGGACCGGGCAGAAAGATACG
>JAGHZG010000185.1 GCA_017743275.1 Chloroflexota bacterium
CAGGGGGCATCACCCTCTGGCGGGCCGGGCGCCGCGCGCTGGCGCTGGCCCTGGTCTTGCCGCTTCTCGGCGCCACCGTCGCCTCTATGCTGAAACTCTACCCCCTCTACATCCGGGTCATTCTCTTTGCCGTGCCGCCCACCTTCCTGCTGGTCGCCTGCGGCGGAGAGGCCATCTATCGGATGCTCTCCCCCCACTCCCGCGCCATTGCCATCGTGTGGGTGGCCCTGCTGGTGCTCCATCCCTTCTACCGTTCCCTGACCGTGTTGAGCCGCCCCTGGACCAACGAGGAGGTCCGCCCGGCCATTCAGTATATCCGCGACCACTGGCAGGAGGGGGACCGGATATACGTCTATCACGGCGCGGCGCCGATGTTCGCCTACTACGCACCCCGTTTCGGCCTGGACGACCCGGTGCTCTACCAGGTGGGCCGGCCTTCCAACGGCGATTTCACCGTCCTTCAGGACGACGTGGCCCGCCTGCCCCGGGGGCGGGTGTGGGCCCTCTTTGCCCACATCTATTCCTTCAGCGGGATCAGCGAACAGTCGTTCCTCCTTTCGCAGATGGACGGACGGGGGGTGCAGTTGGACCGCCTGGAGACCCAGAACGCCGCCGTCTTTCTCTACGAACTGCGATGATTTCATCGCAGAGAACGCAGAGAGCGCAGAGGTCTTTTTAAAATTTTCTTTGCGCCCTTTGCGGTGATCACCATTTTTCAGGAGGAGTACAGTAATGGGCCTGAAACCTGACCACTGGATTCGCCGGATGGCGCTGGAACACCGGATGATAGAGCCCTTCGTGGACCATCAGGTCCGGGACGGGGTCATCTCCTACGGCCTCTCGTCGTACGGCTACGACATCCGCGTCGCCGACGAATTCAAAATCTTCACCCCCGGCCTGGGGGACCTGACCGTCGTGGACCCGAAACGGTTTGACACCCGCGCGATGGTGGACTTCAAGGGAGAGGTGTGTGTCATCCCGCCGAACTCCTTTGCGCTGGGACGGTCGTTGGAGTACTTTCGGATTCCGCGCAACGTGCTGTGCGTCTGTTTGGGGAAGTCCACCTACGCGCGGTGCGGCATCATCGTCAACATCACCCCCTTTGAGCCGGAGTGGGAGGGGTACGTCACGCTGGAAATCTCCAACACCACCCCGCTGCCGGCCAAAATCTACGCCGGGGAGGGGATTGCCCAGGTGCTCTTCTTTGAGGCCGACGAAGAATGCCAGGTCTCCTACGCGGATAAGAAGGGCAAGTACCAGGCCCAGCAGGGTGTCGTCCTGCCCCGGCTGTAGGACAACTGCGAGCAGTTGTCCTACAATTTGTGAGGATTGACAAACCGGCACCCCCATGCTATAACGACATCGGACAACCCGCGGTTTTCAGGGGATTTGCTGATGAACACTCCCATCCGCATTCTGGTTGTAGACGACGAGGTCGGCATCCGGGAGGGGTGCCGACGGGTGCTGGTCCCCCAGGGGTTTGCGGTGGACGTGGCGGAGAACGGCCCCGTGGGCCTGCGCAAACTCCGGGAGTCCCGCTACGACGTCCTGCTGCTGGACATTATGATGCCCGGGATGAGCGGCATAGAGGTCCTCCGCCAGGCCCGCCAGATAGACCCCGACCTCATCTGCATCATCATCACCGGCTACGCCACGGTGGAACTGGCTGTCCAGGCCGTCCGGGAGGGCGCACACGACTTCATCGCCAAGCCCTTCTCCGCCGACCTGCTCCTGCAGGTGGTTAACCGGGAACTGGAGCGGCGGGCCCTCCGCAAAGAAGCGGAACGGGTGCGGACCCTGGAGGAGGAAGCCCGGGAACTGGCCCGCGCCAAAGCAGAACTCCAGAAACTGGAGGCGGTAGAGGGCCGCTTTATGCTCTCCCTGGTCCACATCCTGCGAGCCCCTGTCGCGGTCCTGCAGAACACCATCCAGTTGATCCGCCAGGGGTACATCCCCCCGGAGGAACAGCCCGAGATGCTGGAGCGGGCCGAGACGCGCGCCGGGGAGTTGCTGGCAACCCTGGACGACCTCCTGCTGCTGGCGTACCTGAAAGAGAGCATCGGCCTCAGCCGGGCAGAGGCCATCTCCCTGGCGGAGGTCCTGGAGGGAGTGCTGGCAACCATGAGGCCCCGCGCGGAGCGGCGCGGCGTATCCCTGGAGGTAGACGTGCAGGGTGCCCCCTGGGTGCGGGCCAACCCCGACCACCTCCGGGCACTGTGGAGTCACCTGATCGATAACGCCATCCGCTACACCCCCCCTGGCGGTCAGGTGGCCGTCTCGCTCTGGGCGGACCCGGAACGGGGAGTGGCCGTCGGCGCCGTCTCCGACACCGGCATCGGCATTCCGGCCGATGAAATCCCCCGCGTCTTTGAGGAGTTCTACCGGACCGAGGAGGGGAAGCGCATGCAGGAGACGGGCACCGGCCTGGGCCTCCCCATCGTCCGGCAGGTGGTGGAAATATACGGAGGGACTTTGGAGGTGGAGTCGGATGTGGGCCGGGGCACCACCTTCCGCTTCACCCTGCCCCTGGAATAAAAACCACGAAGGACACGAAGGACACAAAGGATTTTGGGTAACTACCTAATCCGTTTGCAGATAACGTAGCGCAGGCTTTAGCCTGCAAATGCAGGCCTGACGGCCTGCGCTACAGGGTACGGCGCTTGCTCGGAGTCCCCTTGGTAGGTTACGATTTTGGGATATTTCAGAGTGATCCTTCGTGCTCTTCGTGCCCTTCGTGCCCTTCGTGGATTCTACTGCCCCCTCTGCGGTGAAAAGGAGAACCATGCGCGCGTTTTTGCTGAGGCTTCTGGGCGGACGGTTGCGGACGGTCCTGACCGTCTCCTTTGCATTGGTGGCCGCGCTGACGGTGGGGCTGAACGCGCTGGTCGTCTCCCGCGTCATCAACGACTACATGGCCTCCGCCGAGGCGGAGCGAGTGGCGCGGGATATGAAACTGGCGGAGACCTTCTACCAACTGAAACTGGACGAGGTCGCCGCCATCAGCCACCGGCTGGTGCTGGACCCGTGGGTGGTGGAGAACTTCCCCGCCGCAGCGAGGGGAGACCCCCAGGCGGTCCAAATCATTGACCGGCAGATCACCAACAAAATCATCGTCCTGGCCCTGGGCGGCACCCACCTGATCGCCGTCCTGGACGCCAACGGCAAAATGGTGGTCGGGAAAGTGCTCTGGCCCGAAGGGAAAATCTCTCCTACCCTCACCCAGGGCCACTTCGGCGACCTGCCCATTGTGCGGACTGTTCTGGAGACTGGAGAGCCCCAGGCCGCCACCGAGATTATCCCCAAGGAGTTTCTGGCCCAGGTGGGGCTGGACGGGCAGGCTTTCATCCCTCTGTTTGAGACCCCTCTGGCCGCGCCGGAGCCCTTTGACCCCCGCCAGGGGACGGCGGGGCTGGCCCTGGTGGGCGTCTCCCCTCTCCGGGACGAATCCGGCCAACGGATCGGCGCCGTCCTTTCGGCCTACATGTTCAACAAGGACTACACCCTGGTGGACCGGATCCGGGAGGTCGCCGGGATAGACACCGTCACCATCTTCCTGGGCGACCTGCGGGTCTCCACCAACGTGACCGACGAGGCAGGACGGCGGGCCATCGGGACTCGCATCTCCCAGGCGGTGCGCCGGGTCGTCCTGGAGGAGGGACAGGAGTACGTCGGCCGCGCCTTCGTCGTCAAAGAGTGGTACATCACCCGCTACGAGCCCCTGTGGGACCACCAGGGCAACGTGGTCGGCAGCCTCTACGTCGGCGCGCGGGAGGCGACCTTTCTGGGACTGGTGCGTACCTTCAACCAGCGGGTCGCCCTGATCGCGGCCATCTGCATCCTGCTGGCGGGGGTGATTGCCATCCCCATCGGGCATATCATCATCCAGCCCATCACCGAACTGGTGGAGGCCCACCGCCGTCTGGCCGCCGGGGATATGACTGTCCGGATGCAAACCTACGGCGACGGCGAACTGGCCATGCTGGCCTACTCCTTCAACAGCATGGCCGAGACCCTCTGCCGCACTCAGCAGGCACTCATTAGTAAGGAAAAACTGGCCTCTATGGGACAACTGGCGGCGGGTGTGGCCCACGAACTGAACAATCCCCTGGGTACCATTATGCTCTTCGCCGACGCCCTTCTGCGGGAACTCCCGCCCGATAGCCCCCACCGCAGCGATATGGAGATGATCCTGAAGGAGGCCAACCGCGCCAAGAAGATTGTCGCGGACCTGCTGAACTTCGCTCGCCAGCAGGAGGTGCTGGCCCAGGACACCGACCTGCATGCCCTGCTGGACCAGTCCATAGAGAGCGTCCGGCACCAGCCGACCTTCGCGGAGGTGGAGATCATCCGGCGATATGATCCCCTGGCGAGCACCATCCAAGCCGACCCGGCCCAGTTACATCAGGTCTTCGTCAACCTGCTGAACAACGCGGCGGAGGCGATCACGGGTCCGGGAACCATCACCGTCACCACCCGTGCGATCAACAACGATTGCATAGAAATCTCCATCGCCGACACCGGGTGCGGCATCCCCGAAGAGCATATGGACAAAATCTTCACCCCCTTCTTCACCACCAAACCGCCGGGGATGGGGACGGGGTTGGGTCTTTCCATAGTGTATGGTATTGTCAAGATGCACCGGGGGCAGATCACCGTCCAGAGCAAAGTTGGGAAGGGGACGACTTTCACCGTCATGTTGCCGACGCGGTGGGTCAGGGGGGCAGATCGGCCCGCTATGCCCCAGGGAGAAGTGATTGGGTAGGGGAGAACGTGCCAGGCACTTCCAAAAGTGCCTGGCACGTTCGGAACATCCAGCGGGGGAGGAGTGAGGGATCCTGGTAACTATTCATC
>JAGHZG010000186.1 GCA_017743275.1 Chloroflexota bacterium
AGGATGAATTCTGTACGAATCGTGTGCGCAGGATAAATCCTACGCTACGCCTGTGGTAACTGTTCAGCCTCACCCCTCCCCCAGCGGCTTCGCCGCCCGCCGCAGGCGGCGGGGGTGAGGTGAGGAAGCCGGAATAGTTACGTCCTGCCATTGAACCATCTTTTTTCCTGCGGGGATTATAGCACTGCGTGGGTGGGTGTCAAAGAGGAATCAGGGAGCGTCACGGGTTTGGGACATAGTGCTGGGCCACCTCCAGCGGCCAGTCCACGCTGAGGCCAGTACAGAGCAAGGCCATGGGCACCCAGTGTGATCGCTCACCTGCCCCCTTTCCAGAGCCGATCAATGCTCTAATGAAAATGCTCGTAGTGAGCCACGAAGCGCAGCGGAGTGGCGTCCAAAAGACCCCAAACAGCACTCCGCCGGCGCTTCGTGCCCGACTACGAACGAGGTTCCAGCGCTGATCAAGCCCTGCCTCTTTTCTCCAGGTGTGGTATAATAGAAGCAGCCCAGAGCACTCTAACGAAACGTTAACGTTCCTCTATCGGGAATCCAACAAAGAGCGAGTAGAATAGAGTGACCCTTATACCGGGCGGTCACCCTTGAAGGAGAAACCACTATGATGCGAATGGACCGATTCACCGAGCGGGCCCAGGACGCCGCCCAACGGGCGGTGGAAATCATGACCCGCTACGGGCACACTCAGGTAGATACCGAACATATCCTGCTGGCCCTGCTGGAACAGCCGGATGGTATCGTCTCCCAGATTCTGGCCCAACTGGGCGTGGACCCGGATTGGATCGCCAATCAGGTGGACGAGATTCTGCGCCGCAGTCCCAAGGCCGGCATCTACGGGCGGGGGATGGTGGGGCAGATTTTCATCACCCCGCGGGTGAAACGGGTGCTGGACGAGGCGAACACCGAGGCCAACCGTCTCAGCGATGATTACGTCTCCACCGAACACCTCTTTCTGGCTATCATCACCGAGCGGGGCACCCAGGTGGCCCGCGTGTTGGCGGAGGCGGGCATCACCCGGGAGCGGGTCTACGCCGCCATCCGCGCCGTCCGCAGTGGTCAGTCCTTCGCCGACACCCGCCCCGAATCCCGCTACCGCACCCTGGAGAAGTTCAGCCGCGACCTGACCCGGCTGGCAAAAGAGGGGAAACTGGACCCGGTCATCGGACGGGACGCGGAAATCCTTCGGGTCATCCAGATTCTCTGCCGCCGCACTAAGAACAACCCTGTCCTCATCGGCGAGCCCGGCGTGGGCAAGACGGCCATCGTGGAAGGGCTGGCCCAGAAGATTGCCTCCGATAACGTCCCCGAAATCCTCAAAGGCCGACGGGTAATGCAACTGGACCTGGCTGCGATGGTCGCCGGAACCCGCTTCCGGGGGGAGTTTGAGGAACGGCTGAAGGCCACCGTGGAGGAAATCCAGCGAGCACAGGGAGAGATCATCCTCTTCATTGACGAACTCCACACCGTCGTTGGAGCGGGGGCCGGGACCGGCGCGCTGGACGCGTCCAGCATTATGAAGCCGTACCTGGCCCGGGGCGAACTCCAGTGCATCGGCGCCACGACGCTGGACGAGTACCGCCAGTACATAGAGAAAGACGGCGCGCTGGAGCGGCGGTTCGCGCCGGTCTTTGTGGACGAGCCCACGGTGGAGGAGACCATAGAGATGCTGCGCGGCCTGCGGGACCGCTACGAGGCCCACCACCGGGTCCATATCTCCGACGAGGCCCTGGTAGCCGCGGCGCGCCTCTCCCACCGCTACGTCACCGACCGGCGTCTGCCCGATAAGGCCATAGACCTGGTGGACGAGGCCGCCGCTAAGGTGCGCGTTGCCCTCCATACGCTCCCTCCCGACCTGAAGAAAATGGAAGCGGAGATCAACCGCCTTCAAATGGAGGAGGAGGCGGCCAGCAACGGGCGGGATTACGAACGGGCCGCCGAAATCAAAGTCCGGCGGCTCCGCCTGGAGGACCAGTTCCGCCAGCGGCGCGAGGCCTGGCAGCGGGAGCACCAGTTGGATGAGACGGTGGACACGGAGGACATCGCTCAGGTCGTGGCCTCGTGGACCGGCATCCCGGTGGCCCAGATGTTAGAGACGGAGGCGGAGAAACTGCTGCGGATGGAGGAGGCGCTCCGCCAGCGCATCGTTGGGCAGGATGAGGCCATTGCGGCCGTCGCCGACGCGATCCGGCGCGGGCGCTCCGGCCTGAAGAACCCCCGCCGGCCCATCGGCTCCTTCATCTTCTTGGGGGCTTCCGGCGTGGGTAAGACCGAGATGGCGAAGGCACTGGCCTGGTTTCTCTTTGACGACGAGGACGCCCTCCTGCGTATTGATATGAGTGAGTACCACGAACGGCATACCGTCAGCCGTCTCTTCGGCGCCCCGCCCGGCTACATCGGCTACGAGGAGGGTGGACAACTGACCGAAGCCGTCCGCCGCCGTCCCTATCAGGTCGTCCTCTTTGACGAGATAGAGAAGGCCCATCCCGAGGTCCTCCATGCCCTCCTCCAGGTCCTGGACGACGGCCGGTTGACCGACGGTCAGGGCCGGACGGTGGATTTCCGGAACACCGTCATCATCATGACCTCCAACGTGGGGACGGAGTTTGCGGGTCGCGGCGGCGCGCTGGGGTTCCTGCGCGAAGGGACGAACGGGCGGGAAGAGGAAGAGAACCGGCGGCGCATTGAGCGAGCCTTGAAGGAGACTTTCCGACCGGAGTTTCTCAACCGGGTGGACGAAATCATCATCTTCAACCGGTTGACGCTGGAGCACATGGAGCAGATTGTGGACCTGCAGATGCAGGAGATTTCGGAGCGACTGGCAGAGCAGGGGCTGGAGGTGGAGTTGACCGATGCGGCCCGCCGATGGCTGGCCCGGGAGGGGTACGACCCCCAGTTCGGCGCTCGTCCGCTGCGGCGGGCCCTCCAACGGCACGTGGAGAGTCCGCTGAGCATTCGCCTCCTGCGCGGCGAGTTCCACCGGGGAGACCGGGTGCGGGTGGACGTGGGGGAATCGGGCCTGACGTTCACCCGAATCGGGACAGGTGAGGAGAGTTTGTCGCTGCGGATGCCCGAGCCGGCGTTGCAGGCTCCGTAGGGGCAGGGCCTGCCCCTGCCCCAGGGTAACTGCAAGGGGGCCACAGCAAAGGGGGCGACCGCAAGGGTCGCTCCTACATAGTCCCTCTGTATGGGCCTCTGGCTGCCTCCGCAAGCCCTGAAAAGATTATTTTTCACTGCGGCGGCTTCGCCGCCGCAGTGAAAAATATTTTCTTTACCGACAGGGCAGGGGCGGGATGGTCACCCGATATATCCTCCCCCCGGCCAGGACGAAGAGAGCATCCCCCGCTTCGCTGACCGTCAGCGCCTGGAGGCCCCGGAACTCATCCCCCGAAGGACGCAACTGCGCGCAGAACACCCCCGTATCCCGCAGCACCACGATGCGGTCGGACGCCCCGTCGGCCAGGTAGACCGGGCCGTTGGTCAGGTCCGGGTCCACCGTCAGCGCAATAAAGTGGGGCTGGGGAGGCGGGACGTCGGCCACCGCGAACGGCGTTGCCCGCCCCTCCAGGTACCGGGCAACTCCTCCGTCCTCAAACAGGACGTAGATGTTGCCGTCTAAAGCCATATCCCGGGCCCCGCTCAGAGAGGGCGACTCCTCTGATGAGAAGTATGGCTCTACCTCCCCTCCAAATTCCCCGTTCTCTGGCAGATACCGCCAGATTTGCCCACCCGCCGGGTCCAGCAGATACAGCCGTCCTCCGTACGCGGCCATAGCCACCGGTTCGTGCCCTCCAGGGACGGCGGATAACGCCATGGGCCGGGCCTCCGACCAGCGGGAGTCGTATGCCCAGAGAAGTCCCCCTGCTCCCAGGATGAGCAGCGCCGACGAGGGTTGACCGGGTCCCGGCTGACTCCGGGCGATGTCTATCAGGGTGGGCACTCCTGAAAGGGAGAGCACTTCACTGCCGCCGCCCATCAACACGCGGCGTACCTGCCCCTGGCCTTCCAGGACGGCCACGCTCTGCTCCCAGGCCACCAGGCGGTTCCGGGAGACCCGGTTGCCCACGTCGGCCAGAAGCGCCGGGGCCACCCGAATGACGCCGTCCACCTGGTCCAGCGCGTCCTGGGCCATCGTGCGGAGCGCACGGATCTCCGGGTCGTCGTAGTCGGCGGTCAGGGTCAGGATGGCCTCCCAGTGAGGGCGGGCCAGTTCCGGATGGGGGGCCTGCTGAGCCGCCTGCAGGTGCTCCTGGGCCTGCGAGAAGACCTGCCCCCGCCGGAGGTCCGGACCGTACCGGAACCAGGCGATGAGCGTCGCCAGGATGACCAGGATGAGAATGACAATGGCCAGAGCGGCCATCCGGCGCGGGTTCTCCTGGGGAACGGGTCGGGGTGTCCGCACGCTGGCCGTCCGGCGACGTTCTGCGCCCGGGAGGGCGCGCCGGAAGAGGGTGCGTGTTCCGCGATAGGCAGTAGATGATGCTGAGCCCAGGCCCCTGCCGACTGCCGATACTCCTCTGACCAGCCCTCCGCCGATGGCGACCGCGCCCCCAACCAACCCCCTGCCGATGGCCGCGATGCCCCTGAGCCCATTTCTGCCCGGACGGGATACCTCCTGGGGCGCCGGGGAGGGAAACTCTATCTCCTGGGGCCAGGCTTCCCGTTCCGTAACCTCCGTTCCCACCTCCTCTCCGACCCTCTCCCAGAAGGCCGGTTCTTCGGGAGGGGATGCCAGTTCAGGGACCTTTTCCTCTTCCGGTACGCGCGGTGGAGACGCGGGAATTTTCTCTGGTGCAGGGGGCACCGCCCCACGGCGCGGGGAGGGC
>JAGHZG010000187.1 GCA_017743275.1 Chloroflexota bacterium
AACCGTTTCATAAAAACCACGAAGGACACGAAGGCCGCACAAAGGGCACAAAGGATGATATTTTGTCTCTTTGTGTCCTTTGTGAGTACTTTGTGCCTTGTGGTAGGTAATTACTCAAGGAGGCCAATATGAGCCTGTTAGAGCAAATTCAGCATGAGGTTCTGTACCTGCCGCCGGAGAAACAGCAGGAGGTTCTGGACTTTGTCCGGTTTCTTCGGGAGCGTTTGACGGTTCGCCAACCTGCCCGGCGCGCCCCCCTGAGCGCCCACCCTGCTTTTGGCTCCTGGCGAGGCCGAAAAGTGGACGCGTTGAAGTATCAGGAAGAGCGTCGAGCCGAGTGGGAGGGGCAGGATGAAGGCGCTCTTTGATACCAACATCGTGATAGACGCTCTAAATGGCCTGCCGGAAGGTGTAGTTGGTGACCGTTTTTGACTCCCTGGCCTCCGGATACGACCTGGGGATGCTACCGCTGGAGGCGGCGATCCTGCGGCGGATGCGGCGGCGGGCCTTCCCCGGCGTGGCGGGGCAGGTACTGGAACTGGGCGTTGGCACAGGGGTCAACCTGCCCCTCTACCCACCCGAGGCGACCATCGTCGCCGTAGACCACAGCGCGCCGATGCTCCGGCAGGCTCTCCGCCGTCCGGCCCGCGCCCCCGTGTGCGCCGTCCAGGCCGACATCCACCACCTCCCCTTCCGGGACGGCGCGTTTGACGCCGTCACCGGCTCCCTGGTCTTCTGCTCCGTCACCGAACCGGGGCGGGCGCTGGCGGAGGTCCACCGGGTCCTTCGGCCCGGCGGCCGTCTGGTCCTGCTGGAGCACACCCGGGGCCGGGGCCTGGGCGCCTGGCTGACGGACCGCCTGCATCCCCTGTGGTTTGCCTGGAACGGCGTCTGCCACCTGAACCGGGAGACGGCCCGCGCCGTCCACCAGGCCGGTTTCCGACTCCTGCGGGAGGAGACTCGCGTCCTGGGCATTTTTCGTCTACTGGAAGGAGTGAAGTGAACACCATCGTCTTGATGCTGTACGACCTGCTTCGGCAGAACTGGGCCCTGCTGCTGGTGCTCGGCCTGTTAGCGGGCGCCTGGCTCTTCCTGCGCACGCCCGCCGATCCGGTTTCTCTGGACGGTTTCCGCCAGGAAATCCGCAGCGGTCGGCCCGTCGTGGTGGAGTTCTTCTCCAACACCTGAAGCGCCTGCCTGATGGCCAAACCTGCCGTGGACAGGTTAGAACGGGAACTGAACGGGACGGCGAAAGTGCTGCGGATAGACGTGATGAGCCGGACCGGGCTGGCGCTGGCCCAGGAGTACGGCGTGCGCGCCGTTCCGACCTTTGTCGTCTTTGACGGGAAGGGGCATGTGGTCTATACCCAGGCTGGCCTGCCCGACCGGGCGGCCATCCGGGAGGCCGTCCGGGCCGCCGCAGGCCGGTGAATTAGAGCACTGGAACTCCGAATGCGGCAGCAGGAGGTGGGCTACTTGTGGCAAAAAGGTCAAATCTAACCACCTGAGTTTGG
Source organism: Chloroflexota bacterium (assembly GCA_017743275.1). GTDB lineage: Bacteria > Chloroflexota > Anaerolineae > B4-G1 > DUEL01 > SpSt-77. The sequence continues at coordinate 1,515 of JAGHZG010000187.1, forward strand.
AAACCGGACACGGATGAACGCGGGTTTTACAGATAAACACGGATAAAAATCCGTGAAAATCCGTATCATCCGTGCCGATCCGTGTCCCTTTAACCGTGTCCTATTTCCAAACAATTGGGGGCATCTGTGGAATCATCCGCTCCTTTATTGACCATCATCATCCCTGCCTACAACGAGGAGCACCGCCTGCCGACGACGCTCCCACAGGTGGTCGCGTTCGCCGAGGCGCAGGCGTATCCGGTAGAAATTCTGGTGGTGGATAACGCCAGCACCGACCGGACGGCGGAGGTGGTCCGGGCGGTCGCGGCCGAACACCCCGTCGTCTCCCTGCTCTACCAGCCCATCCGGGGGAAAGGTGCTGCCGTCCGGAAGGGGATGCTGGAGGGACGGGGGGAATACCTGTTCATCTGCGACGCCGACCTGGCGATGCCCATTGAGCAGGTGTCCCGCTTTCTTCCCCCGGCGCTCTCCGACTACGACGTCGCCATCGCCTCCCGCGAGGCACCGGGCGCCCGGCGGTTCAACGAACCCTGGTACCGCCACCTGATGGGGCGCGTCTTCAACACCGTCGTGCGCCTGCTGGCGGTTCCGGGCATCCAAGACACCCAGTGTGGCTTCAAGTGCTTCCGCCGGGAAGCGGCGCGCGACCTCTTCTCCGTGCAGATACTGGACGGCTGGGCGTTTGACGTGGAGGTGCTCTACATTGCCCGTCGGCGCGGCTATCGCATCGTGGAAGTGCCGATTGACTGGTACTACGGGGAAGGAAGCCGCGTCAGCCCGCTGCGGGACTCCTGGAACATGTTCTGGGAAGTCATCCGCATCCGCCGCAACGGGCGCGCCGGGCTGTATGACCGACGGACTTGACGGAGCGGCCGGAAAATGGCATAATGAGGGACAATCCACCCCTTTTCGGAGACCATCTGTGGCATCGTTGCCGTTTTTCCACCTGATCCAGGATGACCTTCAGCGAGCAGAGGCCCTGCTGCAGGAGCAGGAACCGAACCAGCATCCGGCCATCACCGGTGCGGTGGACCACCTGCTGGGGAGCGGGGGCAAACGGCTGCGCCCTGCTCTGGTCTTCCTGTCGGCCCGCCTGTGCGGGGCGGATCCCGATGTGGCGATCTTCGCCGCCGCTGGCGTGGAGATGCTCCACACCGCCACCCTGGTCCACGATGACCTCATTGACGGCTCCCTGATGCGCCGGGGCGCGGAGACCCTCAACTCCCGCTGGTCCCCGGCCGCCACCGTCCTCACCGGCGATTACCTCTTCGCCCGCGCCGCCTACTGGGTTGCCCGGACCGAAAACACCCGCCTGGTGCAGCGGTTTGCCGAGACCCTGATGGTCATCTGCAACGGCGAAATCCGGCAGATGTTTGATGGGCGAGGGAAAGTGCCCTCCTTCCAGGAGTACGAACAGCGCATCTATGCCAAAACCGCCTCTCTGATCGCCCTCTCAGCGGAGTCGGGAGCCATCCTGGCCCACACCGACGAAGCCACCATCGCCGCCATGCGAACCTACGGTGAGCGGTTGGGCCTGGCTTTCCAGGTCGTGGATGACGTTCTGGACTTCGTCGCCGACGAGCGGACCCTGGGCAAGCCGGTGGGCAGCGACCTCCGTCAGGGACTGGTCACGCTGCCCGTAATGCTCTTCCTGGAGCAAAGCGGTGACCACCCGGCCCTCCATCGTATCTTCAACCACGGCTCATCCGACCCGACGGTGCAGGAAGCGGTCCGGGCCATCGCGGCCTCCCCGGCCATTGAACGCTCCCTCCAGGTCGCCCGCGATTACATCCAGGAAGCTAAAGAGGCCCTGCAACCCTTCCCGTCCTCCGAATACCGGACCGCCCTCCTGGACCTGGCCGATTTCGTCGTCCGCCGCCAGTTTTAGAACAGGACTTGTACGGGCGCAGAAGAACGCGGATTCCCTTTCCGTCATTGGTCATTTCGTCATTGGTCATTTTGTCATTGGTCATTTCGTCATTGGTCATTCATGCCCGACCTCTCCGTCATCATCGTAAATTGGAACGTCCGGGACCTTCTCCGGCGCTGTCTCCACTCCATACTTGCCAGCTTGCCCGCTTGCCAACTGGAAATCATCGTCGTGGACAACGGTTCCACCGACGGGAGCGCGGAGATGGTCCGGACGGAGTTTCCCCAGGTCCACCTGTTGGCCAATCCCGACAACCGGGGCTTTACGGGGGCCAACAACCAGGGGCTGGCGGTCGCCCGGGGCCGCTATGTCCTCCTGCTGAACCCGGACACCGAGGTGGTGGGCGACGCTCTGGAGACCCTGGTCGCCTTCGCCGACGCCCACCCCGACGTCGGCGTGGTCGGCCCGCAACTGCTGAACCCCGACGGGACGGTGCAATCTTCCCGCCGCCGCTTCCCCACCCTGGCGACGGCCCTCCTGGAGTCCACGTGGCTCCAGCCCTATGCCCCCCGCCGTCTGCTGGCGCGCTACTACGTCCTGGACCGCCCCGACGACGAGGTCCAGGATGTGGATTGGGTGACCGGTGCGGCGCTGATGGCCCGGCGGGAGGCGGTGGAGCAGGTGGGGCCGCTGGACGAGGGGTTTTTCATGTACTCGGAGGAACTGGACTGGTGTCGGCGCTTCCGCGCGGCGGGGTGGCGGGTGGTTTATCTCCCCACCGCGCGCATCATCCATCATGAGGGCAAGAGCAGTGAGCAGGTCCTGCCGGCCCGCCACATCCACTTTCAGACCAGCAAAATCCGCTACTTCCGCAAGTACCACGGCCCGGCCGCGGCGGAGGTCCTGCGCCTGGTCCTCTTGGGCAACTATCTCTGGCAGATCGGGGTGGAGGGGGCCAAGTGGCTCCTGGGCCATAAGCGGCCACTCCGGGCGGAGCGCATTGCGGCCTACCGGCAGGTGGCGCAGTCCCTTGTCGGACGCGGATGAATCGCTAAATATATCTTTGTGGTCTTTGTGTCTCCGTGTGAGTTCATGAAGCCATGCGCATCGGACTGGTGACCGGCGAATTTCCCCCTGACCAGGGCGGCGTGGGGGATTTCACCCATCATCTGGCGGAGGCCCTGGCCGCCCTGGGCCACGATGTCCATGTCGTCACCGGCCCCCTCCGCTCTGATGCGACCTGCGACCTGCGACCGGCGACCGGTGACCGGCGCCCCGCGCCCTGCGACGTGCGCTCTGCGACCTGCGCTGTACATCACGTCGTCCCTTCCTGGGGCTGGGGTTGCTGGCGGGAGGTGCTCCGCGTCGCCTGGCAGGAGCGGCTGGATGTCCTGAACCTCCAGTACCAGGCCGCCGCCTACGGGATGCACCCGGCCGTCCACT
>JAGHZG010000188.1 GCA_017743275.1 Chloroflexota bacterium
TCAGCGCCGCGATGTAGGGGAGGGTGCGGAACAGGTCGGCGTAGTCCAGGCCGTACCCCACCACCCAGACATCGGGAATCTCAAAGCCCAGGTAGTCTATCGGGACGTCCACCCGCCGTCGCTCCGGCTTGCTCAGGAGGACGCAGGTCCGCAGGGAGGCCGTCCCCCGGGCCCGGAAGTTGCGGATCAGATAGTCCAGCGTGTAGCCAGTGTCCACGATGTCCTCCACGATGAGGACGTGCTTCCCGGTCACCGGGGCGCGGGTATCCATAATGAGCCGCACCGCCCCCGTGCTCACCGCCCCCCGGTTGTAACTGGATAGGGCGATGAAGTCCACGTGGTGGGGGATGGTCAGCCGACGGGCCAGGTCAGCCAGGAAGATGAAGGCGCCCTTCAACACCCCCACCAGCACCAGCCCGTTTTCGTTCAACCCGGCATAATCGGCGCTGATCTGCGCCGCCAGTTCCTCCACGCGCCGCTGAATCGTCTCCTCATCCAGAAGTACCCGATCTATGGCGGAAAAGTCCTGCCGAATCGCGCGGTTCCCCATGATTCCTCCAGCCGTTAGTGGTCAGCCGATAGCGGTCAGCCGGTAGCCGATAGCCGTCAGCCGTCAGACAGTAGCCGTCAGCCGTCAGTGGTCAGTGGTCCGTCGTCCGTCGTCGGACCTGGTGGCATCCCCGGCAGCGGGCCTGGTAGACCTCGTCGGCGCCGACCATGATGACTGGGTCGTCGTAGGCGGCGGGCTGACCGTTGATGAGCCGCTGGGTGCGGCTGGCCGGCCCCCCGCAGACCACACAGATAGCCTGCAGTTTGTCCACCCGCTCCGCCCGGGCCATTAACTGGGGCATCGGGCCGAAGGGCTCCCCCCGGAAGTCCAGGTCCAGCCCGGCCACGATGACCCGCAGTCCCCGGTCCGCCAGTTCCTCGCAGAGGGATACCAGTCCCTCATCAAAGAACTGCCCCTCGTCTATGGCGACGACGGTCGTCTCCGGAGCGATGAGGGCCCGCAACTGGGCGGAGTTCTCCACCGGGACGGCCTCCAACTGCAGGCCGTTGTGGGAGGCCACCTCCCGTGCGGCATAGCGGACATCCAGGCTGTGCTTGAAGACCTGGACCTTCTGGCGGGCGATCTGGGCACGGCGAACCCGCCGGATCAGTTCCTCCGTCTTGCCGGAGAACATGCTCCCGCAGATGACCTCTATCCAGCCCCCGGTCGGTTTACCGTACATCGGGCACCCCCATTACAGACCACGGACCACAGACGATAGACCACAGACCACTGACCACAGACCATAGACCACGGACCACAGGCCGCAGGCCACCCCTCAAAGCACAAAGCGAGGGCAGGGGGTGTCGCCGCCTGCCCTCGCCGGTGCGGTGGGGTTATCTGCTGCCCGTGTCGGCGGCCCCGGCGGAGGGTTGGTCGCCGGGGAGGGTGAAGCCCCGGGCGCGCAGACGCTTTTTCAACGTCGCCAGGACGGCCAGGTCTATTCCGCGGATGCTGGTCAGCGCGTCGTCGCCCTCGGCCAGTTTGCTCAGGAGGTCTCCGATCGTCTGGATGCCAGCGCCCTGGAGGGCCCGCTCGGCGGTGCCGCTCAGCCCCAGGACGGTGACGGATTGGTCCAGGGCCGCGGCGGCCTGCCGCCGGGCCTCTGCCTCCGCCCGCATCTGGTCCCGCCGCAGCAGGCGGGTGCGGAAGCGGTCTACCTGCCCCTCCGCGTCCACGATGCGCTGCTCACCGGTGAAGAACGGGTGGCAGCGGGAGCAGACGTCGGTACGGATGACGGGAACAGTCGCACCAACGGTCCAGGTGTTGCCGCAGGCGCAAATAACCTGGGCCTGGGGATAGTATTTGGGATGGATGTCCTTCTTCACGCGGCCCTCCCTTCGGGGTAGACACTGACCCGTTTGCGGCCGCCCGGTATGGGCTCAAAGTGAACCACCCCGTCGGTCAGAGCGAAAAGGGTGTAGTCCTTCCCCATTCCCACGTTGAGCCCCGGCTTAATGCGCATCCCGCGCTGGCGGACGATGATGTTCCCGGCCAGAACGGTCTCACCAGCAAATTTCTTCACGCCCAGCCGCTTGCTGTGGCTATCCCGACCGTTGCGGCTGCTGCCTGCACCCTTTTTGTGTGCCATAGTGACCTCCTGTTTCAAAAACCACGAAGGACACGAAGGATCACGAAGTTTTTATGTGGTAAGTTACAATACAATCTCATCCACCCGCAGGCGGGTGTAGGTCTGCCGATGGCCCTGGCGGCGGCGGTAGCGCTCCTTCGGGATGTACTTGAAGATACGGATTTTTGGCCCCTTTTCCTGACCCAACACCGTCGCCCGCACGCGGGCGCCCTCCACCACCGGCGCGCCAATTCGCACCCCATCCTCACCGGCGACCAGCAGGACCTCATCCAGCACAATCTGCTCTCCGGCCTGAGCGGGCAGTTTCTCTACCAGCAGTTGGTCACCAACGGAAACCCGATATTGCCGTCCACCGGACCGAACAATAGCGTACACCGATAACCTCCTCCTACAGGCACAATAGTGGCCGCGCCTTGCGGCTACGGCCACGAGGGGTATTATAGCGGGAATTGGGGATTTGTCAACCTGAACAAATTGCAGGACAACCGCGAGCAGTTTTCCTACAACTTCAGGAACGAACTGGGGGCAGGACAGCCGCCAGGACAGGTTATGCCTGCCCCTGCGGCCCCTGCCCCCAGGGAGAGACGACCGGCGAGGGCCGGAGATTAGTACTCCGGCATATGCGGCGTCTCTTTCTTCTCCTCCGGGATATCGGTGACCAGCGCCTCGGTGGAGAGGATCATCGCCGCGATGGAAGCGGCGTTCTCCACCGCGCCCTTGGTCACCTTCGCCGGGTCAATGATCCCCCGCTCCACCATGTCCACATACTCGCCCGCCAGAACGTCAAAGCCGACGCGCGGGTTGTTCTGCTCCTTCTGGAGCCGACGGACCGTATCCAGGACGACGGCGCCGTCGTAGCCCGCATTCTCGGCAATCTGCTGGAGCGGGGCCTCCAGGGCGGTGCGGAGAATCTCCACGCCGGTCTGCTCGTCCCGGTACTGCATCTTTACGTTGTCCAGCGCGGAGATGGCGTTGACCAGCGCCACGCCGCCGCCGGGGACAATCCCTTCCTCAATGGCCGCGCGGGTCGCGCTGAGGGCGTCCTCCACCCGGTGCTTCTTTTCCTTGAGTTCGGTCTCAGTGGCTGCGCCGACGCGAATGATGGCGACGCCACCGGCCAGTTTCGCCAGCCGCTCCTGGAGTTTCTCCCGGTCGTAGTCGGAGGTGGACTTCTCAATCTCCACCTTGATCTGCTCCATGCGGCCCTTGATGGCCCGCTCGTCGCCCCGACCGCCGACGATGGTGGTGTCGTCTTTGGTGACGATGACCTTGTCGGCCCGGCCCAGGTCGGCGATGGTAGCACTCTCCAGTTTGCGGCCCTCCTCCTCGGTGATCACCCGACCGCCGGTGAGGATGGCGATGTCCTGGAGCATCGCCTTGCGCCGGTCGCCGAAGCCGGGGGCCTTCACCGCCACGCAGTTGAGCATGCCGCGCAGTTTGTTCACCACCAGCGTCGCCAGGGCGGCCCCGTCCACGTCCTCGGCAATCACCACCAGTTCCCGCTTGCCCTGCTGGACCAGTTTCTCCAGGACGGGCATCAGGTCCTCGGCGGCGGAGATTTTCTTGTCGTGGATGAGGATGTAGGGCTCCTCAATGACGCACTCCATGGTCTCGGGGTTGGTGATGAAGTAGGCGCTGATGTAGCCCCGGTCAAACTGCATCCCCTCCACGTACTCCGTCTCAAACTCCAGCCCCTTGCTCTCCTCCACGGTGACGACGCCGTCTTTGCCGACTTTGTCCATCACCTCGGCGATCAGTTCGCCGATTTCGCGGTCCTGGGCGGAGATGGCGGCCACATTGGCGATTTCCTCTTTGGTGGTGACGGGGATGGACTGCCCCTCAATCGCTTTGGCGATGGCTTTCGCACCCTCCAGGATACCGCGCTTGAGGAGCATGGGGTTGGCGCCAGCGGCCACGTTCTTCATCCCTTCGGTGATGATGATGTAGGCCAAAAGGGTGGCGGTGGTGGTGCCGTCACCGGCGATGTCGTTCGTCTTCGTGGCCGCTTCCTTCAGCAACTGGGCGCCCATGTTCTCATAGGGGTCCTTCAGTTCAATCTCTTTGGCCACGGTGACGCCGTCGTGGGTGATAGTGGGGGCGCCCCATTTCTTATCCAGGGCGACGTTGCGGCCCTTGGGGCCGAGGGTAGTGATCACGGCTTTCGCCAGGGTGTCAATCCCGCGCTTCAGACCTCGTCGCGCTTCCTCTCCAAAGAGCAGTTGTTTCGGCATGTTTCCTCCTTACCGTTGGTAGATTGGTAAAGTGGTCAATTGGTCATTGGTAGTTGGTCATTGGGTCAGTATTCAACAATCGCCAGGATGTCGCTCTCCTTCAGAATGAGCAGTTCCTTGCCGTCGCGGGTCTTGAAGGTCGTGCCGGAGTACTTGGCGTAGACGACAACGTCGCCGACCTTCACCTCCATAGGGATGCGCTTGCCCTCATCATCCCGGCGCCCCGGACCAACGGCCAGGACCTTCCCCTGCTGGGGTTTCTCCTTGGCGGTGTCGGGGAGGATCAGTTGTCCCCCGGCGAAGGTCTGGACCTCTTCCTCCAGGGGCTCCACAATCACCCGATCACCCAGCGGTTTGAGATTGACGGTCATCGTTCCACCTCCTTTGGCGTGATGGAGTACTGGGCTGAAACATGGGGAAATTAGCACTCAC
>JAGHZG010000189.1 GCA_017743275.1 Chloroflexota bacterium
CCCCCACCTGCGGCGGGCCGGGTACCGGCATCACCATCACTGTCCGTGGCCACAACTGGATGTACAAGAACCCGGCCGATAATACCGACATTTTCTGGAACACCACAAGAATCGTGAATAGCGCCCGGTTTACTACCACCGACGGCGCATATTTCTCGTGGACGACGGTGATTACGGTTAATGTGACGGAGGGCCAGCACACCGTCCGAGCACAGGATAAATTTGATGAGAATGCGAGAGCGACGTTCATCTCTCCCTGCCCGGTTGTAGGGCCGAACCTGGTGGTGAGCAGCCTGCACCTGCTGGCCACGCCGCCCATCACGACCCACCAGCCCCTCACCTTCCAGACAGTAGTGCGCAATATCGGCAATCAGCCGGTCAACTCCATGTTCTGGGTGGACCTCTACGCGAACAGCACCCCGCCCTTCACTGGGGCCACGCCCATCGGCTGGAGCGCGGTCAGCGGGCTACCCGCTACCGGGACCATCACGCTGACCATCAACACCTCCGGCTTCGCCGTCACGGGAACCCACCTGGTCTACGCCTGGGCCGACTCCTGGAACCAGATCGCCGAGACCCGGGAGACCGATAACATCACCGGGCCGATCACCGTTTCCGTGGGCGCTGTGGGCCCCACGCCGACTCCCAGCCCTACCCCGGCTCCGACAGCCGGTGTCATCTCCGGCAAAACCTATCTGGTCCGGGGGGGTACGATGACCCCCATTTCCCGTGCGACGGTGGAAGTCTGGCAGGGTGGTACCCTGATCGCCTCCACGCTCTCCGGGGCGAACGGGGCTTATCTGCTGTTCAACATCCCCGAGGGAACCTACAACGTCGTGGGCTGGATTATCGTGGATGGCCAGTACTACTCGGGCCAGGAGACCAACGTAGTGGTCATCGGGGGCCAGATCACGCCGGTAAACCTGTATCTATACCGGCCCTGATTTCAATCGGTAGCACGACGATGAAACCCTGGCGTGTCATCGGATGCATCCTTCTGGCAATGATGGGAGTGGTTCTCCTCCTGGGGCTTTCACCCCGGGAGGCCGCCGCCGGGACGACCCCGCCGATCAACCTCTCCGGGAGCGGGTCCTGGGCCCGTTTCCCTGTCATCGCGCGCGCCGATGACGGTACCCTCTGCGCGGCCTGGTCCGACCAACGGGACGGCGTCTGGAACATCTACTCTTCCTGCTCCATAAACAATGGACTGTCGTGGAGTTCTCCAGCACGGGTGGCTTCCACTTCGCTGGAGTCCATCCATCCAGCCGTTCTCTTTTCCGGCACGGTGCCGCTGATTTTCTGGACGGATAATTATGAGCAGGTTTACACTATCTCTCAGAAAATGGGTGCTTCCATCCAGGTTGTTGCGTCGGGCATTCGCTTACCTGTCCCCCGGCCATCGGCAGCGCGGGGACGGGAGGGCACTATATACACAGTCTTCACCGACCGACCCCCTGGCCGAAGTAGGGGCGTCTATTCCACCCGTCTCCCGACGGGAGGCGGATCCTGGTCGGAGGCTACGGCCATTTTTACCTCTGGGGTTGATAGCATGGATCCTCGCATCGCGGTAGACCCGTCGGGGAACCTACACGTGGTCTGGCGAGAGGATACGAGTCCCTTTGATGCAATCCGATATGTGAGTGGTACGGTGGGAACGGATGGCACCGTCTCCTGGTCCTCTGCCATCACCGTTTCACAGGTGGTCAGCCTGGTCTGGCAACCGGACATTGCGGCTGCACCAAGCGGAGATATCCATATCGTCTGGACGGAAATCGTGGATGATCAGCGGTATCTGGCCTATACCCGCTTCCCGGCTGGAGGCGGGAGGATTCCTCCCCAGCGGCTGGGAGGGCCCTTCCCGGTCAATCAGAACAACCCGTACCACCTGGCCCCGGCCATAGGGGCAGCAGGAGACAGGATTTGCATCGCCTGGAACGCAGTGCCGGAGAGAATGTTGGCAGAAGATATTTTCCTGATTTGCTCTAAGGACGGCGGAAATACCTGGTCGCCGCCGGAGAACCTCTCCCGCACACCGGAGATGTCTCTGCGGCCCTCCATCGCTGTCGCGCCGGACGGCAGCGTCCATGTCGTCTGGCAGGAATTTTCCGGTACGAACTACGACACCGACTATCGGGTGTACTACACCCGCTGGCTTCCGCACAGCGTCTACCTGCCGCTGGTGATGCGGAACGCGCGGTAACAGTAGCGTATTTACCTGCATCCTGGCGCCGATGAAAACCAGGCGAATCCTGATCGTCCTCCTGGTTATAACGCTGGCAGTGACGGCACTCCTGGCCATCTGGGCGTGGACGGGCGGTCCGGGCGGCGGTTCGGGGGGGCCGGTTCCGCCCCCCATGGCTTCTCCCGCTGCCCCTCTGCCGACGGCAGAGGAGGCCCTGGGGCCGGCGAAGGAGGCCGCCCGCCGCTGGCAGCCGGACGCCCAACTGGTGGGCGTCTCCGCTTCCTGGAGCCGGGCCCGCCGGGAGAACCTGCTGGCTGGCCCTGGCGGCTGGTCTTTTCTTTTCTACTCTTCCATTGCTGGGGAAATCCGGTTCGTCGGCGTAGGGCCCGACGGGGCTTCCCTGGGCCGTTCGTTCCCGGCCCCTAATCCTCCGGAGACTCTTCCGGAGGAGAAGTGGCGGTTCGCTGCGGCCGACGCCCTGCTCTTCTTCCTGGCCAGCGGGGGGGAGCGGTATCTGCGGAACCACCCTTCCGCCGCCGTCAATCTCCGATTGGGGGCCGAAGAGGGGCGGGCCGTGTGGACGGTCCTGGCAATTGAAGAAGATAAAGAGCCTATCATCGTACGTATAGACGCCAATACCGGTGAACGGCTACCGTAGAGGAAGTAACTACCTGCCAGGAAGCCTCTGGGCAGACGCCGTCCAGGACGCGGCAAAGGCATATCCCTGTAGCGCAGGCCGCCAGGCCTGTATGCAGGCTGACGGCCTGCACTACGCTACCTGCAAACCGATTTGGGAGGTAGTTACAGAGGGAGAACGATGAACGCACAGGTTAGGAAGCAGAGAGGTCAGAGTCTGGTAGAATTTGCCCTGGTGCTCCCCCTGCTGATTCTTCTGTTGGGGGGAGTGCTGGAACTGGGGCGGCTCTTCTTCGCCTACGTCGCCGTCACCGACGCGGCGGCGGAGGGCGCCACCTACGCGTCCATCTACCCCAGGGCCACCATCCACCAGATCACCGAACGGGCGCAGGCGGCCAGCGGCGGCCTGATCCAGTTGGATCCATCTATGGTTCAGGTACAACGGCCGGTGCTGACCGCCGGGGCGCCCATCACGGTGACCGTCACGTATCCCTTTAGATTGATCACCCCCCTGCTGGGGGATTTGGTCCCCGGCCGCACCATCCCCCTTCGGGGGGTTGCTGTGGGGGTGATTCTCAGCAATCCATAATCAGGAGGTGAAAAATGAACGCCAGAACCGGTCACGAGCGGGGGCAGACAGTAGTTATGATCGCCCTGGCGCTGGTGGCGCTGATTGCGATGGTGGGGCTGGCCATTGATGGCGGGATGGTCTATCTGGAGCGCCGCCGGATGCAGAACGCCGCCGACAGCGCCGCCCTGGCCGGCGCACGTCGCCTCTCCCAGGCCATCTGCGCCACCAACCCTAACCCCGCCGTCACCGACGCCGAAATCTACAACGTGGTCCGGGACTTCGTCGCCCGCAACGGGGGAGCCAACGCCCGCTTTGAGGCCCGCTACGTGGGCTTCGCCGGCAACCGGGTGGTGGAGTATAACCCGCCGCGCTGGGTGGGAGGTGGGACGGTTCCACTGGGCGCTGCGGGCATCGTGGTCACAGCCACCATTACCCAGCCCACGTACTTTCTGGGCATTGTGGGGACATCCACCGGCAGGGCTACTGCCTCGGCGACGGCCGTCACCGGCCCGCCGTTGCTGGTGGGTGGGGGACTGCGGCCCTTCGGGGTGCCAGCCCCGGTGGTGGCCCAGTTGAACCCAGGGGACTGGCTCACGGTGGACTTTGACAACAACGGTGGGACCATCCGCTGGGTCAGCGGCGAGGCCCAGCACCGGGGATGGATGAACCTGGGGTACGTCTGGAACCAGCGGGAGAACCCCAACTGGCCGCGCGCAAGAGACCAGAACACCGGGGCCAGTGACCTGAAGCGCTGGATGCAGGACGGCTGGAACGGCACCCTCTACGCCGACTGCGCCTGGAGCGCCGGATGTCGGACAGGAGACTACATCCACGCCAAGCCGGGTACAAACGCCAGTGCTGTCTGCGCGGCGCCGCTGAACACGGTCTTCTATGTTCCCGTCTACGATGAGGTGCCGTATTGCCAGACCCAAATCCCCGCTCCCAAGCCCGCCTGTCCCACTCAGGGAGGGGGTTACTGTTACCACATCGTCGGCTTTGCGGCCATCAAGATTACTGCCTGTTCGCAGGGGCAGAAGGAAATCGCGGCAACACTGGTGGAGTACATTTCGGGAGAGGGGGTGCCCAGCCCCAATGCAGGCTTCGGCCCGGGCTCCAATGCCTGTGCCAGCCACGTGATGGTGGTCTCCCTCTGGAAATAGGGCGTCCTCATCACCGCAGAGAACGCAGAGGACGCAGAGATTTGTAAATTCTTCATTTGCGCCCTTTGCGTCCTCTGCGGTTTTTGCTCTTCACCGCAGGGAGCGCAAAGGACGCAGAGATTCTGTCCGTAATTTTCTTTGCGCCCTTTGCGTCCTCTGCGGTTTTTTCCAGAAGGACTCCCGGCTGGCGGGGTGTGTCCCAATTTCGTCGGGCATGGCCGCTTTGTAGGACAACTGCTCGCAGTTGTCCTACAA
>JAGHZG010000190.1 GCA_017743275.1 Chloroflexota bacterium
CGGTCGCGCTGGGGCATCCTACCGGCTGCTCCGGCGCGCGCATCCTGGTCACCCTCCTCAACGCCCTGCGCGTGCATGGCCGGACGCTGGGCCTGGCAACCCTCTGCGTCAGCGGCGGGCTGGGGATGAGCGTGGCGGTAGAGCGCATGTAAGGACAACTGCGAGCAGTTGTCCTACACAGTCATTCGCCGGAGGGCCCCACCCGGCGGCTGATGGCCCCGATGTTCAGGCGAATCTCCACCCCCGGGGCGATCTCCAGGCGCGCCAGCCCGCTCTCCCGGTCCAGGTAGGTCAGTTTGCCGTAGATGCCGCCGATGGTCATCACTTCATCCCCCACCTGGAGTTCCTCCATGCGCTGCTGGTACCGCCGTCGCGCCCGCCACTGGCTCCAGAGCATGAAGCCCAGCATGGCGGCGATGAAGAGAATCAGAACAAGCGTTTGGTCCATCCAGGTCTCCTTGAATCACGAAATCAGCCCCTTCTGCAAGGCGTATCGGATCAGGTCCGCGCGGGTGCGCAGCCCCAGCCGCTCCATGATGTTCTCCCGATGATGCTCCACCGTCTTGACGCTGAGCCCCAGCCGCTCCGCAATTTCCCGGCTGGTCAGCCCCTCCGCTAAGAGCCGCAGGACCTCCTGCTGGCGCGGGGTAAGGGGCTGCTCCGGTTCCGCCTGGCCTGCCTGGAGACAGCGCAGATAGCCCCGAACCAGAAGCCCCGCCAGCGTCGGATATAGATAGACCTCTCCCCGGGCGACTACCCGGATGGCCTGAACCAGGTCCTCCGGGGATGCCCGTTTGGGGATGTAGCCCTCAGCGCCCGCGTTGAGCATCTCAAAGAAATACGCTTCCTCTTCGTGGATGGTGAGGGCCAGAATGTGGGTCTCCGGGGCGACGGCCCGAATCTGCCGCGCGGCTTCTATGCCGTCCATATCCGGCATCGTAATATCCAGCAGCACCACGTCCGGCCGGAGTTGGGATACCTGCCAGACCGCTTCCGCGCCGTCGGACGCTTCGCCCACCACCTCCATATCAGGCTGGCGCTGCAGTAATGCCCGCAGCCCGGCGCGGACGATTTCGTGGTCATCCACCAGCAGAAGACGGATGCTCATCGGACTCCTCTTCCAGCGGAAGGCATACGGTCAGGACGGTGCCTGCGCCGGGCGTGGAACAAATCTCTGCACGTCCCCCCATCAGTTGGACGCGCTCCCGGATCCCGGTCAGTCCCCTTCCTCCCTTCCAGAAGTCGTCGGTCTGCTGGACGGTTTCGGGGTCTATCCCCACGCCGTTGTCGGCGACGGTCAGGCAGACCTGATGGTCCTGCGCCGCCAGGGTGAGGCGGACCCGGGTCGCCCGGGCATGGCGGGCGACGTTGGTGATGGCCTCCTGGGCGACCCGATAGAGGACCGTCTCCACCCGTTCCGGAAAACGCCGACGCGGCCCCTGAATCTCCACTTCCACCACGAACGGATAGCGGGCCGAGCACTCATCGGCGTAGGTGATCAGGGCGGGGATCAGTCCCAGCCGGTCCAGCGCCGCCGGGCGGAGGCGGTTGACCATCCGGTAGAGATTCTCCATCGCCCGGTCCGTTATCTCGTGGAGATGCTGGATGCGAGCGCGGATTTCCCTGTGGGGAGGTTCCTCGGGAAGCGTCTGTTCCAGGGCGGCCAGTTCCCAGCGCAGGGCGGTGCAGGCCTGACCGATTTCGTCGTGCAGTTCGCGGGCGATATACCGGCGTTCCTCTTCCTGAGCCCAGACCAGTCGCCGGGTGAACTCCTGTCGCAGGGCCTCCTGCTGGGCGGCCTCCTCGCTCAGCCTCTGCTGGGCCTCCAGGCGGGCGCGGGCCAGTTCCTCCAGTTGCCGGGCCCGCTCCTCCTCAAAGAGCCGGAGCGCGCGGACGGTGAACAGGGCCACCAGACCGGCCATGATGGCCCGCCACAACTGGATGGGGATGCCGAACGTGCGCAGAAAGAAAATGTCGTTCAGCCAGTTGGAGGGAGGGAGCGGGCCGGTGGCCACGAAGACCTGGCCGGGGATGGCGTAGAGCACCAGGGTCAGGCCCGCCCAGCGCAGGTCTGCGGCAGGCCCTCGGGCAGTACAGGAGAGGCAGCGGCTTTGGCGGCAGAGACCGACGGCGGCCAGCAGGGCCGCCGGGATGGCCAGGGAGTAGCGGGCCCAGGCGTCCGCGGCCGGAACCCAGTTGTTCGGTTCCCCTCCCCAACGGGCCGCGACCATTCCTTCGCCCACCAGGAAGAGGAGGCCCAGGGTCAGTCGGGCCTCGCGCGCCGAAGGCCAGCCGTCCAGACTCAGCAGGCGCAGGCCGAATTCGGCCAGCAGGAAGAAGGCCAGGGCCAGAAGGGTCAGGTCTGCCAGGAGAGGGATGGGGTGGCTTGCCTGATGGATGGGGATGAACCACTCTCCCCATTCGTGGAAGCCGTGGAGGACGCCGAACAGGGCCAGAAACTGGAGAGGGCGGGCCAGTGGGAGGGAGGTGGGGCGGCTGGCTTCCAGCCAGACCACCACCCCCATGGTGAAGAGGGCCAGCCCGTAGAGCAGGTAGATAACGTCCAGGCACCTCAGGAAAAAGGCGGAAAGCGTGGCCATCGCCAGGGAGTATATCCCGAAGGCGGGGCAATGTCAAGGAAACAGTAACTGTAGGACAACTGCGAGCAGTTGTCCTACAATAGACATAGGGGCGAGGTAGATGCGTACCTCGCCCCTGCTGCCGATGGCTCTGCGGGCCGCCTCTACGGCCGCGTCATTCCGGCCACGCTACCGCCGATGTCGGCGATGCTGTCGTAGAGGACCTGGAGGATGTACTTGCCGTTGTGGGTATATGCGCCCGGATCCTTGCTGGCGAACTGGTAGTTGTACGCGGCCTTCAGGAGGCGTGGCGTCCAGGCGTTGTAGCGGTTCCCGAAGTTCGCCTCCTCCGGATCCGCCACCCCATTGCCGTTGGTGTCAATGAAGAAGTACGGATAGGCGTAGGGGTGGTAGACGATGGGCGTGCCAACCTTTTCGGCGGCGTATTTCAGGATGGCCGCGTAGAGGACCTCCTGCATAGTCTCCACTTCGCCGGCGATGCCCTCGGTCGTGTTGCCGTCGCCGTCAAAGTCGGTGGGAGACATCCGGATGTCCTTCGGTTTCTCCACCTTGTGGCAGCCCGCGCAGGTCTTCGCCTCTATCTCCAGCCCATGGGCGTCGTGGCAATCCAGGCAGGTCTGGAAGCCCTGGACGTGCATGAAGCGCCCGGCGTAGGTCTTGCCATCGTACTCGTAGGCACCCTTGACCTCCGTGCCGAAGAGGCTGGCCCCCGCGGCGAAGTAGTGGATGTTGCGGAAAGCCAGTTTGTCGGACGGGGTATCCGGGCCCACTCCAGCCGCCGCGATGGCCCGGTTGACACTGACCGTGGATTCCAGGCCCTGGTGGCAATGGAGACAGAGGTTGTTGTCCAGGTTCTCCAGCGCGACTTTCGCCCCGCTGGGGAAGGTGACCTCCTTCACCTCGTAGAGGGCCGGCCAGTTGGTGTGGTCGTGGCAGGTGGTGCAGGCCATGCTGCTGGAGGGTTCCACGGCGATGGTGGCCCCGTTCTTCAGGAACATGGGGAGACCCTCGGCCGTGTGGCACTTGACGCAGGCCGCCGGGACCTCGCCCTTGGCATCCCAGTGGCGCCAGGCCTCAGCAGAGCCGTCAAAGTGACCGGCGTCCGTCCGATGGGCCTTGCTCAGGTCCACGGGCTGGCTGAGGGCCGCGTTCAGGTCCTCAATGGAGTCGTAGAGCAACTGGATGATGTACTTGCCGCCGTGGACGAAGGCGCCGGGATCCTTCAGGGAGGTCTGGTAGTTGTACGCGGCCTTTAGGAGGCGCGGCGTCCAGGCGTTGTAGCGGTTGCCGTAGTTGGACTCGTCCGGATCGGCCTGCCCGTTGCCGTTGGCGTCCACAAAGAAATAGGGATACACCGCGGGGTTGTAGGCGATGGCCGTCTTGGAGACCTCTTTGGCATAGGCCTGGATGGCCCGGAAGAGCATCGCCTGGAGGCCTTCAATTTCGTAGTAGATGCCTTCTTTTACATCTCCGTCGCCGTCATAGTCCTTCGTGGAGCCCTCGGTGCGCACCTTCTTGAAGTCCTCCACGGAGGCGACACCCGGATGGCACAGCGTGCAGGCCTCCACGTTGATCTGGAGGGAGTGGGGGTCGTGGCAGTTCACACAGGTCTGGAAGCCCTCCACGTGCGCGAAGCGGGCGTCGTAGGACTTGCCGGCGTACTGATAGCCGCCCTTCGCCAAGGTGCCGAACTGGGTCGCCGCCGCAGCGTAGAAGTGAATGTTGATGAAGGCCAGGTCGGCGCTGACGGCATCGTCGGCAACTCCCGCCTTGGCGATGGCGTTATCCACAGCGACGGTGGAGGCCCGACCCTGGTGGCACAGCATACAGAGGGCCTCGTCCCTCAGGCCCTTCACCTCCGCGCCGGACGGGAAGACGACAGAGGTCAACCGGGCCGTTACCGGGTTGTGGCAGGCCTCACAGAAGATGACGGTGCCTACCGGGGCGGCCTTATCCACTTTCCAGGCTTCGCTTCCGTCCACACCCAGGAAGTCCAGGAAGCCCGGGGTGCTGTGGCATTTGGCACAATCGGCGGGGATCTCGCGCGGGTCTGCCTTGTCCCAATAGGTGAAGGAGAGCGAAGCCGCATCGGCATGGCCAGAGGCGGCCCAGATGTTCAGGAACGGGCAGACCGCAGCCTCTGCGGGGGATGGGGGCTGTCTCTTATACACATCTGACGCTGC
>JAGHZG010000191.1 GCA_017743275.1 Chloroflexota bacterium
ACGATGACCACAACGCTGCCGCTGAAGGTGCGGCCGAAGAGGGTGAGGTTGGGCACCCTTCCGCCGAAGAATTTGGCCATGACCAGGAGGAGGAAGAGTTGGGGGATGTTCAGCATCGCCTCGGTGAAGCGCATCAGGAGGCTATCCAGCCAGCGGCCGTAGTAGCCCGCCAGCGCGCCGATGGTGACGCCGATGACCACTTCCACCAGCATCGCGGTCAGGCCGATGAGGAGGGAAATCTGCCCGCCGTAGATGGTGCGGGCCAGGATGTCCCGCCCGACGGTGTCGGTGCCGAAGGGATGCTCCCGGGAGGGCGGCTGGAGCCGCATCGCAGTATTGGTGCGGTTGGCGTCCGCCTCCGTAAAGAACAGCGTGCCGCCCACCGAATAGAGGACCAGCAGAAACAACGTGACCAGGCCGAAGAGGGCCATTTTGTGGCGGCGGAAGCGGCGCCAGAACAACTCCCGCAGGGTGAGGGGCGGGGCTTCCTCTTCGGTATCTGGTAAATTGGTGATTGGTAGATTGGGCATGGGTATGCTGGTGCTAATGGGGAGTGATCAGGTTTTTCATCACCCGGGCGCGCAATCCGATCAGGGTCAGACCGACAACTTCCTGCCGGATTTCATCATAGCGGACGACGATGCCTTCGCCAATATCCATGCCGATGGCAGGGCGCGGTTCGCCTATAGAAAGATACAGAACATCTGCTTCTTCGTCATAGTCCCAGGTAATCGTTGCCGGTTTCTCCAGGATTTTCACCACTCCAGTAATTACCTACCCGAATCGGCTTATAGTGATGTAGCGCAGGCTATGAGCCTGCATGCAGGCCTGGCGGCCTGCGCTACAGGGGCGTGCCTTCGCCAACGTCTCTTATGGTGCCTGCCCGGAGGTCCCCTGGTAGGTAGTTACCCACTCCACTACTCGTACCGTATCCTGGGGTCCAACCACGCGTACACAATATCGGTCAGAATCTGGAAGACCACTACGGCGACGGCAATCATCATCAGGATGCCCATGACCACCGGCGTGTCGCCCCGGGAGACGTGGTCCAGGAAGAGACGGCCCATACCGGGCCAGGCGAAAATCCGTTCGGTGACGATGGCCCCCGCCAGCAGGAAAGGCAGGTCCAGCCCGACGACGGTCACAATGGGGAGCGAGGCGTTCTTCAGCGCGTGGATGAAGATGATGGTCGGGCGGGGCAGCCCTTTGGCGCGCGCGGTGCGGATGTAGTCCTGGCTCAGCACCTCTAACATCGCGCTGCGGATGTAGCGGCTGTACGCGGCGAAGTAGATAAACGAGAGGCTGAAGACCGGCAGGACCATATGCAGGGCCACCTGGCCGGGGGTTTTGCCCACCTGGGGGTCAAACATCCCCACCGTGGGCAGATACGGCAGTCCCCAGCGCTTGAAGTTGACGGCGAAGATGTACATAGAGAGCAGGGCGACGAAGAAGATGGGCATGGAGTAGCCGATGAAGGAAATGGCCGTGACCAGGTGGTCCAGGACGGAGTACTGGCGGAGGGCGGAGTACATCCCAACCAGCAGGGCACCGACAATGATGACCAGTTCGGTGACGCCCATCAGGAGAAGCGTGTTGGGCAGGCGTTCCCAGATGACCTGCACCACCGGCGTCTTCGTGACCAGGGAGACGCCGAAGTCGCCGCGGAGGACCCCCTTGCGGCGGCCCGGTGTCTCCGGGACACCGTCGCCGTCCAGGTCCATCTTCGTCCAGTCGTTGCCGATGAGCCAGTAGAGGTATTGCATATAGAGGGGCTGATCCAGCCCCAACTGGCGGGCCAGCCGCTGCCGGTCCTCGGAGCGGGTGACCTGGCGCCCGCCCAGCGTGGCCAGCGGGTCCCCCATGTTCTGCATCAGCACGAAGAGGATAATGCTGATGATGAACAGCAGCGGGATAGCCTGAAGGAGCCGACGGATGACGTAGCGCAGCATATCGTCAATAGGGTGACGTGCCAGACACTTTCAAAGTGCCTGGCACGTCAGTATTGGCTACTGGCTCAGGTCCCACTCTATGATGTTGAAGAACGGCGTCGCGCCGGAGAGGCGGACGTTCTTCAGGCGCGGGCCCACCGCCCAGATGTCCGGGTCCTCCCAGACGCCCAGCCAGTAGACCTTCTCGTAGATGAGACGGGTGATCTTGTGGAAGGTCTTCATCCGCTCGGCGGGGTCCACCTGGGTGGCCTGCAACTGGAAGAGAGCGTCCAGTTCCTCGTCGCAGACGGCCTGCCAGTTCACCCCGGCGGGGTTCTCGTCGCTGGGGATTTCCTTGCAGAGCCAGTCGGCGGTATCGGGGTCGGGGTATTGGGGAGTCGTTGAGTACTCAAAGATGTCGTACTGGCCGGTGGCGCAGGGGCCGCCCTCGCCGTAACTGGCGAAGAAGATATCGGGGTCGGCGTTGGCCAGTTCCAGTTTGATGCCGACCTGGGCCAGTTGCTGCTGGGCCACCGCCTGGACGTCCCGGCGAATCTGGCGGGTCGTGGTACCCAGGGTCAGGACCAGTTCCACGCCGTCCTTATCCCGCACCCCGTCGCCGTTGGTGTCCTTCCAGCCGGCCTCGTCCAACAGTTGTTGGGCCCGTTCCGGGTCGTAGGGCCAGGGCTCCAGCGTCGGGTCCTGCCAGGGGGTGTTGGCCCAGTAGGTCGCCGGAGGCTTGGTCAGGCCCAGCAGGAGGTCCTTGCAGATGGAGAAGCGGTCAAAGGCCATGGCGATGGCCTGCCGAACCCGCACATCCTTGAGCGCCGGATGCCCCTTCTCCGGATGGAGGTAGAAGTACCAGCCCTCGTTGTAGCCGGAGAAGACCGTGACCATCTGGACGCCAGCCTGCTCCAGGGTGGGGATGTCCGAGTAGGCGATGAAGGTGCCCAGGTCGGCGTCACCGGCCTTCAGGGCCGCCACCTGGGAAGCGTCGTCGGGGACGATGCGGATGAAGATTTCGTCAATCTTGGGCCGACCCAGCCAGTAGTTGTCGTTGGCCACGAAGCGGATGAAGGAGCCGGACTCCCACTCTTTGAAGACGAAGGGGCCGCAGCCGACGGTGGGCGCGCGGTTCCACCCGGCGTTGTCAATGGTGCCCTCCTTCTCAAAGACCGGGCGCAGGATGTGGGCCGGCAGGAGGCCGCGCCAGAGGGTGGCCTGCCAGGCGGCGAAGGGCTCCTTGAAGGTCATCACCACGGTGCGGGCGTCGGGCGCTTCCACCTTTTCCAGTTTGTCGTATGGGAAGGTGGAGGCGACAGTATTCTTGGGGCTCATCACCATCTGGTAGGTGAAAACGAAGTCCTCAGAGGTGATGGGTTTCCCGTCGGACCAGACGATGTCGTCCCGCAGTTTCAGGGTGATGACCTTGCCATCCGGGGAGATGCCGCCGTTCTCCTCGCTGGGCATTTCCTTGACCAGGACCGGGCGGGGGTTGTTCTGGTCGTCAAAGTCCCAGGCCCAGCAGTTCCAGATTTGCTGGGTGATGGAGGAGAACCACATGACGGTGTAGAGGGGATTCAGGACATCCGGTTCCTGAGTCCAGATGAAGGTGGCGACTTTCCGGGCCGGCGGCTGGGTAGGCGGCGGAGCCGTGGGGGCCGCGGTGGGAGCCGCAGGCGGTGGTGTCGTGGGGGTCGCCGTTGGCTTGCAGGATGCCAGCAGCGCCAGAATGACCCCCGTTGCCAGCATGATGTAGAGCGTACGACCTTTCCTCCTTCTTAAGTTTGGTTGTTATGAAGGTTGTCACAATAGAAGCGAATGGGGAGAATCGGGGATGATATGGGCGGCGGTCTCACCTCCTTTCGGTAGCGGGAGAAACCCGGTACAGGCGGAGGGGGTGGGATTCGAACCCACGGTGACCCCAAGGGCCACAGCGGTTTTCGAGACCGCCCCGATCGTCCACTCCGGCACCCCTCCGGTGAAAAACATTATAGCACAGGAATGGAATGTTGCAACTCAATCGGGGTGTGTCCCAAAATCGTCGGGGGCCCAGAGGGCCAAGCCGTATTGCACTTTAACAAATTGTTCCGACAATAGCCGAAGAGGTAATTTGTTTCCCCTCACCTCCCTTGATCCCCCCTCGTAATAAGTTGCGCGGGGAGGGAGTTCGGGGGATAATATCCCTGCGCTCAGCCAGGATAGAGGGATGTTCAGTTCCCCCCTTGTTGCACCGAAAGGTGTCTTCTTGGAGAGATTGTTCCCCAGACCGGGGGGTGCTTCGGACACGCAAACTGTTCCCGTGCGGTTGCAGGGTGCCGCCTGAGTTCTGATAACACGTGATTGTTCAAAACCCGGTGACAGTTTTGGGCATCTTCCACTTTGGCAGGCGTTTTACACCGTAATTGGCTCTCTCCCTCCACAGCAGGCCAGCATGTCAGGTAAAAAGGCCGTCCTTCTCCCACCACTGGTCACCTTCACCAGATTGCGAACAATCACCCTTGCCGCTTGCGTCTTGCCCTCTTACCTTTCCTGCAGTACAATACAGTGTTGCAGCGCCTCCGATCCGACCGAGGATACGGGTCAGACCACAGACGATGGACCACAAACCTCCTGGAAAGCAGCGCGGTACGACGGGATTGGGCCAATACATACCTGAGAGGTAACTATTCAGCCGCTGACTGATGAACTTTAAAAAATGGTTCGGACATAACACTGTGGGGGTCTGGCTACCTGACGGTTGGGTGGAAAACGCTCTCGCCGATTTCCCTTGACCCCTCTCATCCCCCCTGGCCCCCCTTCTCTCCCCGCAGCGGGGAGAGAAG
>JAGHZG010000192.1 GCA_017743275.1 Chloroflexota bacterium
ATCCGGTCGTCCAGTTCAAACCCGGCGTCCTTGCGCAGGTTCTGGATGCGGCGGACGACTTCCCGCGCCAGCCCCTCCGCCCGCAGTTCCGGCGTCAGGACAACGTCCACTGCGACGGTCACTCCCCGCTCCCAGGCCACCGCCAGGCCTTCCTTCGGCTTCTCCTGGACCTGTACCTCCTCCGGCGCCAGTTCCACCTCCTCGCCGTCCACCGTCAGATGGATGGGGAGTCCGACCCGCACACGCCGGGCGACGGCCATCGGGTCCTGCGCGGCCAGCGCGGCCCGGACCGCCGGGAAGCGGGCGCCGAAGCGCGGGCCCAGCAACTGACTGTTGGGCATCACCTGGTAGGAGACCAGGCTTTCCGCCTGCACTACCTGGGTGACCTCTTTGACGTTCAACTCGTCCTGCACCAGCGCCCACAACTCCTCGTCCAGCGTCCCCAGCGACGGCTCCAGATGAACCAGCGCGCGGGCCAGCGGCTGGCGGACTTTGATCCCGGCGCTGTTGCGGGCCGCGTGCCCCAGCGAGACCACCTCGCGGGCCAGGTCCATCCGGGCCAGCAACCCCTCATCTATCGCCGCCGGGTCCGCCTGAGGCCAGAGGGTGTGGTGGACGCTCTCCGGGGCCTCCGGGTCCACCGCCCGGACCAGATTCTGGTACATCGCCTCGGTCATAAACGGGATGAAGGGCGCCAGCAACCGGCAGAGGGTGGTCAGAACCTCGTAGAGGGTGGCGTAGGCCGCGTTCTTGTCCGCGTCGTGCTCGCTCTTCCAGAAGCGACGCCGGCTCCGGCGGATGTACCAGTTGGTCAGGTCGTCCACAAAGGGCTCCAGGGCCAGCGTCGCCCCGTAGGCGTCGTAGTCGTCCAGCCGCTCCGTCACCTTCGCCACCACCTGATGCAGCCGGGCCCGAATCCAGCGGTCCAGAATTGTGTAGGAGACGCCACTCCGCTCCGCTTCGTGGCTGACTACAAACGGGGTCCAGTTGTCCAGCCGCGCGTAGGTGACGAAGAAGACGTAGGCGTTCCAGAGGGGCAGGATGAACTGGCGCCGCACTTCGTTGGCCTTCCCGTACCCGAAGAGCAGGTCGGCGTCGGGCTTCTGGCGGGAGTAGAGCCAGCGCATCACATCCACACCCATCCGATCGGCCGCGTCGTTGAACTCAATGGCGTTGCCCCAGGACTTGTGCATCGGACGGCCGTCCTCCGCCAGGAGCGTAGCGTAGCCGAAGCAGACCCTGAAGGGCGGGGATTTCTCCAGGACGGTCGCCATCGCCAGCAGACTGTAGAACCAGTTGCGGAACTGGCCGGGGAAAGACTCACTGATCCAGTCGGCCGGGTACCACTGGCGCCAGTACTCCGGGTCGGTGCGGTAGCGGAGGGTGCTGAAACTGACGATACCCGCATCCAGCCAGGGATTGCCAACATCGGGGATGCGAGAGACCTCTGCACCGCACTTGGGGCAGGCAATGCGGACGGCATCCACCCAGGGGCGGTGGGGGGTATGTCCCTCAAAGACTTCCCAGCCCGTAATGGCCCGCTCCCGCAGTTCGTTCTCGTCGCCGATGACCTCAAAGTGGCCGCACTCCTTGCACTCCCAGATGGGCAGCGCCAGCCCCCAGTACCGTTTCTTGCTGATCATCCAGTCGTGCATATTGCGCAGCCAGTCCAGTTCCCGGTCCAAGCCGAACTCCGGAATCCAGCGAATCTGCCGGGTGACGTCCATCATGTCGTAGCGGAGTTCGTCCATAGAGATGAACCACTCATCCACCAGCCGGAAGACCAGTTCGGTGCCGCAGCGCCAGCAGACCGGATAACGGTGAGTGTAGTCGTCCACCCGGTAAAGAAGCCCCTTCTCCCGAAGGCTCTCAAAGACCCGTGGGGCGCTTTCGGAGACGGGGGTCCCGGTGAGAAAGCCGAACCCGTCCACGAAGATGCCCTCATCATCCAGCGGGGCAATGGCGGGAAGGCCGTGCCGTTTGCCCAGAGCGAAGTCCTCGGCGCCGCAGCCGGGGGCCATATGGACAATACCCGTCCCCTCCGCCTCGCCGACTTCGTCCCAGAGGATGACCCGGTGGGCCTGGGGGCCGCCCGCCTTCTGCTGGGCCGGGAGTTCGTCAAAGGGGCCGTCGTACGTCCAGCCCTCCAGCGCTTTCCCCTTCATCTCCTCCAGCACCTGATACGGACCCTGAAGGACGGAAAGGGTGCCTTTGGAGAGGTAGAAGACCTCGTCGCCCTGGCGGACCTTGACGTAGGTCAGTTCGGGGCCGACGGCCGCGGCGACGTTGCTGGTGAGGGTCCAGGGCGTGGTGGTCCAGACCAGCAGCGACTCCCCCGGACGGCCCCGAAGGGGGAAGCGGAGGGTGACGCCGGGGTGGGTCAGTTCCTGATAACCCTCGGTGACGATTTCATGCTGGCTGATGCCGGTGGCGCAGCGGGGACACCAGGGCATGACGTCGGTCCCTTTGTAGAGCCAGCCCCGCTCCCAACACCGTTTCAGGAAGGTCCAGATCATGTAGTTGTTCTCATTGGAGAAGGTGAAGTAAGAGCCGCCCAGTTCGGGCATACCCAACCGTCCCACAATCTGCTCCACCGTGTCGGTCACGGGGCCGTGGGGGCCGGGGACGGTGATGACCTCCTGCGGGTTCTCCATGATCCGGCGGGCCAGGTCCCGCAGGAACTCCGGGTCGTCCCAGTCCATCCAGTAGCCCAGGCGAATGGATTGTTCGGTCTGGACGGCGGCGAAGCGCAGGACCCGCTCCTTGCACTTACGGACAAAGCGCTCAATCCCGTAGTTCTCAATGTCCCGCTTGGAGCGGAAGCCCAACTCCTTCTCCACCTCCACCTCCACCCAGAGCCCCTGGCAGTCAAAGCCGTTCTGGTAGCGGGCCTGGTAGCCCTTCATGGCCCAGAAGCGGTGGAAGAGGTCCTTGTAGGTGCGCCCCCAGCCGTGGTGGACACCCATCGGGTTGTTGGCGGTGATGGGCCCGTCAATGAACGACCAGCGGGGGCCGTCCTTGCGGAGTTCCACCAGTTTCTGGAAGGCCTGAGTGCGCTTCCAGAAATCCAGAATCTGGTGCTCCTGCTGGATGAAATCTACTTTGGATGGGACAGGTTGAAACATGGGCACCTCCTGAAAGCTGTTGACAAAATGTGCAGTCCTGCTACAATGAGAAGCAATCCTGCTACTCGGGAGGAAGAATGTTCTGGACAGCAAAAGTCACCGCAAAAGGGCAGGTGACGTTGCCCAAAGGAGTGCGTGAGTATCTCCAGTTACGGCCAGGTATGCGGGTCCAGTTTGTCCTGCGGGATGGATGCCTTCAGATAGAGCCGCTACCCGATGATGTAATGAAATGGTATGGCGCCCTCCGCACAGAAGGCGGGCCGGCCGATTTGAAGGAAATAGAACGGGCCGTACGACTGGCTATCACCGGAGAGGTCATCCGTGAAAGCCAGAGTGATTGATGCCAACATCTGACCGGGATTTTGACCGAATCCCCGGCCTGCGGCGAGTAGAGCCCTGAGCACCCTCCAGCCACTCAGCCTGAGTCCCCCCGCTCACGGTTTCACCCTCACCGTCCCCAACACGATACGGCGGGCCCCAGGGTCGGCGCCATCGCCGGAGACGGGCAGCCGTTCCCCCGTATCCCAGCGGTACATCCCCACCTCCAGCACGTACTCCTCCGCGGGGGTCTCTGGGGGCAGGACCAGTTCGTACCGGTCCCGCAGCAGGCGGCCCGGCAGCCACAGCGAGGTCGGGCAGCCGCCCCGCAGGGGCTCATGGTCGTCCTGCGCCCAGACGGGGTTGCCCGTCGCCGGGTTCCAGGCGGTCCCCACCAGGTGGGTGAAGACAACGTAGTTCTCCCTCACCGGCCCGCCGGCCTGCCAGTAGAGGTCCAGAAAGAGACGCTCCCCCGGACGGACCGTCGCGCCTGGCGAGAGGGCCTGCCTCCCCAGGACGCCCCGATCCCGATACAATCCGTATCCGGCCAGCCGGACCGACTCCCCCAGCCGTGTCGTCATCGGATAGGAAATCTCCGCCAGAGAAGGCTCCGGCTGAGTATGTGTGACCTGCACTTCCCCGAAGGGGACCGGTTCTCCATCGGGCGCGCGCAGTTCAAAATGATACCATCCGGCGGGCAAGCAGGCCGTCACCGGGAACTCCAGCAACTGATAGGTGACCCGGTCAGGCGGACAAAGGGTCAGCAGGGTCGCCCACACCTCTCCCGATGGCCCCACCAGCACCACTCCTGGCAGAGACGACCGCGTCATCCAGTACCAGTAGCACTTCTCCCCGGTCAGTCCTGTCGGGACCAGCGGCGGCCCGACCCGCAGATAGAGCCCCAACCGCAACGGGTCACCCGGTCGGACCTCCCGGACCGGCAGATCGTACCCCAGCACCTCCAGTCCGGCAACGGGCGCAGCGGAGAGGGAATACTGGGGTCCGGCCCCTTCGGCGGTCACCTCCTCCCCGACGGGCCCGAAGAGGTACAGGCGGTTATAGCCGAACTCCAGTGTGAGCAGGCGGGCATATCGTTCAGCCAGCCAAGCCTCTGCAATCCCTTCGGGGTCCTGCAGATGTCGCTCCACCTCCGCCAGCCAGATGCGGGGATGCGCTCCGGCGACCGGCGCCAGTTCGGCATCCGCTCCCGACGCATCCAGAACCGGCGACCGCTGCGGGACCAGATAGACCGGCGGGCGGTCGGCGGGGGCAGGGGCCCGGTCGTAGT
>JAGHZG010000193.1 GCA_017743275.1 Chloroflexota bacterium
GCCCCCTCGCCCACCGTCACCCCATCCAGAACGATGGCCCCGGCACCGATCCAGGCTCCGTCGCCGATCCGAACGCCCCGGGCAATGATGCCCTGCTCCATCACAGGACGGCTGGGGTCCTGGAAAATGTGTTCCACCGCCAGCAGTTGCGCCCGGGGGGCCAGCAGGACCGCTTTGCCGATGTGGTTCCAGCCGCTGCAACCGCTGGCGGAGCGTGGTGGACATCAGATGGCACAGGACCATGTGCACGTCCTCAATCTGCTCCATGCAGTGGCAGGGAACGACGACGGGAACATCCACCATGCGGCTCAACTGACCTCCCTCAAATCCCGAAAAGCCGATGGTGATCCCTCCTTGCTGGCGGGCCAGGACCACCGCCCGCAGGACGTTGGGGGAATTGCCGCTGCCGCTGAACGCGACGACCACATCCCCCCGACTCATCAGGTTGTTCAACTGCTCAGCAAAAATGTCCTCGTAGGCCACGTCGTTGCTCCAGGCTGTGATGAGGGGGACGTTATCGGTCAGTGCGATCACCCGGAAACGGGGGCTGCCCGGAACGATGGCCCCTTTGGCCAGGTCGCAGGCGAAGTGGGAGGCTGTCGCCGTGCTCCCCCCGTTGCCCAGGGTGAAGACGGTACTTCCTACGCAGGCCGCGCTGAGGAGGACGTCTACGGCTTCCTCTATTGCCTCCAGAGGAATCCGGTTCAGAACTTGCTGGACTTCGGTCAGATATTGGCGAATCTCTTCCATTCAACCTCCTGCCTCACCCCTCAGCAGATCATGGGGTTTGGGGGCGGCGGCTTCGCCGCCGCCCCCAAACCCCCTCTTTCCAGAGAGAGGGGTGAAGGACTGCGTGAATCCTGACTATATTATTTGTTGTTGAGTTGACCTCGGCCCCGGCATTCACCGACTGGGAAATTACCCCAAAGGGATAACGGGGCGAGGAACGGGTCCACGGGATTCCCTGCAGAATCTGGACGCCTTTGTCCTCAAAGGCGAAGGGGCGTTGCTGGAGGCCAAGGGCCGTCAGCGCTTCGGTGACGTCGGCCTGGCGAGCCGGCGGACAGAAGAGCATCAGGAAGCCGCCGCCTCCGGCACCGGTCACCTTGCCCCCCAGTGCCCCCGCCTCGCGGGCCACCTCGTAGCACCGGTCCAATTCAGGGTTGGTAATCCCCTCCGTCACCTGGCGCTTCTCCAGCCAGGAGCGGTGCAGAAGTTCCCCAAACGTCCACAGGTCCCCGGTTTCCAGCGCGCACCGGATTTCCTGCCCCAGTTCCTTGATCGCCGTCAGACGACGGATGGTCTCCTGGTCCCCCTGCTTGCTGGCCTCCTGCTGCCGCTTCAGGATGGTGGAGGACTGGCGGGAGATGCCCGTGAAGAATAGCATCAGCCCCCGCTCCAGTTCCTGGCGGGCCTGGGGAGGCATTCGCAGCGGTTCCACCCGCACCTCGTCCCGGAGGAACGTGAAACAGTTCAGCCCTCCGAAAGCCGCCGCGTACTGGTCCTGCTTGCCCACCGGCATGCCCAACTTGTTGATCTCGTTGGTCCCCACAATGAGCACCCGGCGGGTGAACAGCCCCCGCTGCCGCAGGCGGTAGATGAGGCGCCGGTAAACGAAGCGCGTCGTCACAATGGTGATGACGGATAGCCCCCAGACCAGCGCCAGCCAGCCACGGGAAATCTCCTCCGGCCCCGTGCGGTCCAGGAAACCGTAGAGGATGATCCCCACCAGTCCAACAGTACAGGCATTGACCGAGCTGGCATACTCCTGCAGGCCTCCGAAGAGATTTTCCGGGTGATAGAGCCCATAGAGGGCAAAGATGACCAGCCACGCCGGGATCGCCAGTATGGCCAGGCGCAGGTAGAAATCCGGAAAGACCGGATTGTAGTAGGGAAGAACCTGAAACCGCAGGGAATAGGCCCCCCACAAACTGAGCGCAATACAGGCCGCGTCCAGGAGCGGCAACGGTGCAACTGCCAGGCCGATGGGGGGACGGCGCAGAATCTGCCCAATCCTCCACCCAATGCGACGGCCCCTTATGCTCAGGCTTTCCTCACCAACGGCATCCAAGTTCCTCCTCCTGCAAATTCTGTGTTATGCCTATATCTTACACATCCATCGTCAGAGTCTGGTGATGGAGGCATTGAAAAACAATTAGAACGAAAAAGAAGAGCGGGCGAAGACATCGTCTTCGCCCGCTCTTCCACCCGGCGGGACTTCAGGGCGCTACCGCCCGTGCAATTCCTCCTGTATTGCCTGCCGAACCTGGTCCTCCCTCACTGGCCCGAAAAACTTCGGCTTCCCGTTGATAAAGATGCCATCTGCGACCCCGTACCGAGCGATGGCGTCCCGGCTGGCGGGCACTTCCCGAACCCGCACCCGTTCCCCGAATTCGCGGGCCACCTTCCGAATTCCCAGACCGCCGACGCGCCCACCGGGCAGAAGCGGGAGCCGATGATCAGAACATCCACTTCAGCCCCAGCCTCCCGGGGGATGCGGGCCGCGATGGGCCGGACCATCACCGACGGCTGGCTCAGCGGGTAGTACAGCAACTTTCCCCTATCGCTCTCCCCGATGACCTGAAAACCTCGCTTGAGGAAATGCCGGTAGTGCATGTAGCCCTCATATTCCGTTCCGTCCACCAGGACGCCTTTGTAGTCCTGCGACCGCAGGAACTCCACCAGCCCCTGGAAGAGCAGGCGCATCCCCCCTTTCCCCTGATGGGGGTACTGAACCCAGTCGCAGTAGATATACGCCACCCCGTCTTCAATTTCATAGGGGACCAGCGCCTGAGTGCTGGGGGCCCAGTAGATATGGCCGATGACGTTGCCGTTGTCATCTTCCAAGTGGAATCCCTCAATATGGCGGCCCAGGTTTTCGGCGAACCAGGCCCTGGAGAGGGAAAGGCCGTCCGCCCAGAAGGGAACAGGGCTTTCCGTGGCACAGGGATAAGCCCGCCAGGCATCCCCGGTTGTCTGCACTCGCCGGATTTGCATATTCCACCTCCCACCAGAATTCGCAACTCCTGTCGGCCCATCACTCCCTTTGTTCTCCGCGTTGTTGGTATTGAGGCCCAAAGCACCAGCGGAGTGCAGTTGGGCCAGACGCCAATGAAGGTCTGTTACCCCTCCGGCAGCAGGTTATCCGGGTCTATCCCGCAGAGGCGGCGCGCCAGCGCCTTCTTCCCCTCCAGGTCCGCATAGCGCTGGATGACGATGCGCTGGGTCTGGGGGGATCCCGCGCCATGCATGGACTCCACCAGATACCCCACCGCCAGAGAGCCCATCGTCATCGCCTCTATCAGCCGGAGCATCCGCTGGCGCTGCTCCGTCTGGAAGGGAGCCGCCGGGGCCAGATACTTGCGACACCACGGCCCCACCTCCGGCAGGGAGAAGTCGGCGTCCGAGGGCATTGTCCCCAGTAACCCCCCGGCGATGTCCTGCGCCAGGCGGGCAATCTCGTAGGGAAACCGGGTCACGTTCTGCTTGCAGACGTTTGCCAACAGGATGTTCACCAGATAGTTCCCCGCCGCCGTCCGGACGCCCTCGGCGGAGCAGGCGATGCCACAGGCGTAGAGGGTCTCGTTCAGGTGGACCATTTCGGTCAGTTTCTCCCGGATGTGGCCCGCGCCGGCCACCCCCTGGTACTCCGCGACGGCCGCCGCCGCGCCGATGAGGACGTCGCCGTTGCCCACTTTGCAGCCCCCATAGGACTGCCGGTGGTACGCGGCGAACCGTTCCACCAGCATCCCGGCAAACTCCGTCTCCCCGCACATAAAGACCCGCTCCCAGGGGACGAAGGTGTCGTTGAAGATGATGACGCCCTCCTGCCCGCCGTAATGGATGTTGCCCATATCCACCGGGCTCCGCTCCAGTTTGCGCGTATCCGAGGACTGGCGGCCGTAGATGTAGATGAGGGTAGGGTCGTCGGCGGGGACGGCGAAGCAGACGGCGTAATCGGCGTCCTCGGGCTTCAGGGCCAGGGTGGGCATCACTAGAATCTGGTGGGAGTTGAGGAGCCCCGTCTGGTGCACTTTGGCCCCCCGGATGACGATGCCGTCTGCCCGTCGCTCCACGACACGGACGTAGAGGTCGGGGTCGGCCTGCGCGGAGGGCCCCAGCGCGCGGTTGCCCTTGGGGTCCGTCATCGCCCCATCCACCGTCCAGTCCCGCTCCTCCCACTCCAGGACGAAGCGGCGAAAGCGCGGGTGGTAGGACGTGCCATGCTTCTGGTCTATCTCGTAGGTAGTGTTCCAGACGGCGTTCAGCGCGTCCAGGCCCACACAGCGCTGGAAGCAGGTGCCCGTCATCTGCCCCAGGAGCCGCTGCATCTTCACCTTTTTGACCAGGTCCT
The DNA here is from genome assembly GCA_017743275.1 of Chloroflexota bacterium. Taxonomy (GTDB): domain Bacteria; phylum Chloroflexota; class Anaerolineae; order B4-G1; family DUEL01; genus SpSt-77. Next base: position 4,355 of record JAGHZG010000193.1, read on the forward strand.
CCGGGCTCTGGTGGAGATGGACGAACCGGTTGACCTTTCGCCCCGTCAGCGCGGAGGTCGCGGTCATCAGGTCCTGGTATTCGGGGATTTCGGCCAGACGGTAGGTCATGGCGCAGGCATTGACGGAGGGGCGAATCATCGGGTGGTCCACCGGGTTCTCCACCCGCTCCCCAAAGAGGTAGATGGTGCGCGGCCCCAGTTGCCGCAGACTCTCTATGTACTCCTCGGCTGTCATCATGGGAATTCCTCCCCTCTTTCAGCAGAGAGAACGTGCCAGGCGCTTTTGAAAATGCCTGGCACGTTCGGAAAAATCTTCCTGCCCTCCGTGTTTTTTAGCTATAGGGCAAAATCCACACCTGATGCGCTCAAGCGGCT
>JAGHZG010000194.1 GCA_017743275.1 Chloroflexota bacterium
CGCACAGGCCCGGATGGCCTCGGCCACCCGCCCCACATATCTGGGGCGATTCAACTGCCAGCGGTTAAAGGCGATGTTCAGCACCCATTCTTTCGCCATTGCGTTGGGCCTCCGCTTCCAGGAATTTGTCCCGATACCGGTGCCAGATCGCGCGGTCGGCATCGGCCAGGCCCATTTCTATCATTTTGCGGTTGACGAAGAGTTTGTTGGTGAGGTAGAGATACGCAGGAACGGGAGCGCCGGGCGCCTGGGGGGGACGGTCAAAGCGCAGGAGCACCCGTTTTCCCAGAATGTACCGGTGCAGGTACTCCTTCACTCGCTCCCTGCGGTCCGCGGGGATGCAAAGTCCCAGCAGGGAAACGACCAGGCCGTTATCCATCTGCAGGGTGAGATCATCCCGAATGGCCGTTACCCGATAGACCGCTTCGGCCCCAAACTTCAACTGGTTGGGGTCCACCAGAGGACGGGCCTCCTTTACTCTGGGGGCATATCCCTGAGGAGGGGCCACTGGCGGGAAGGTCTGCTCCCGCTGGAGGGTGGTTACCGGGAGAAGGAGGCCCATTTTCTGCCGGATAACGGGGAGGAAGGCGGGTTGAATCTCGTAGCCAATCCCGTTGCGCTGCAGTTCCAGCGCGGCTTTGACCGTCGTTCCGCTGCCCAGGAAGGGGTCCAGGACAGTTTCTCCGGGGAATGAGAACATCCGAATCAGACGACGGGGGAGTTCTTCCGGGAACATCGCTTCATGGGCAATCTGCCGCTCGCCGCCGAAGGTCCAGTGGCCGGAGAAGTACTCTTTCCACTCGTCCCGGCTTAACTGCGCCGCCTCCTTCAACTGAGGCGAAACCTTCCCCGAGGTACCCGGTTTTTTGAAAAGCAGGATAAACTCGTAGTCCAGTTCCACGACGCCGTTGGGCGGATAGGGGAACGAACCCATGACCACCGCGCCGCCCGTGGTTCGCATCGTCGTCTTTTTCCGCCAGATGATGGCGCCCATATAGTCAAAACCGATGGTCTCGCACTGGGCGATGATTTCGGCGTGGAGCGGGATGACTTTGTATCGGCCGTATACCACCGCGCGGGCGAACTGGTCGCCGATGTTGATGCAGAGCCGACGGCCCGGCATCAGGACCCGCCAGCACTCCCGCCAGACCCGGGCCAGGTCCAGCAGATATTCATGCAGGGTTTGCCCGTAGCCGATCTGGCCCGGCACTCCGTAGTCCTTCAAGTGCCAGTACGGCGGCGAGGTGACCACCAGGCCGATGCTTCCGTCGGCCACCTCAGCCATATTGCGGCTATCGCCGATAATGATCTTGCCCCAAACGGTCATCTCTATCCCGCCAGCGGTCCCGATAACGTGCTCCTTATTTATGCCTCATTTCTGCAAATAGCGCAAGTCATACAGGGCTTATCAGCGCTCTAATATTTTTCGTTCGTAGTCAGGCACGGAGCGCCAGCGGAGTGCCGTTCCGAGCCTTTTGGACGCCACTCCGCTTCGCTTCGTGGCTTACTACGAGCATCTTCGTTAGAGCGTTGATAAGCCCTGAAGTCATAAAGCGGCCTTGACGAAAGAGGAGAACTGGATTACAATAGGGGCCGTGGCCAGGCGGGCCTTGCCCGCCTTTTTCATTCAGCGACATGTAGCGATGGTTGTCCAGTCGGTATCTGACAGCCTGCGCTACCGGCCAAAGCACTCGTTGGGAATTGGGAGGTACGATGGCACAAATGGAACTGAGCGCCCACGTGCGCACGGTCATTGGCAAACAGGTGCGCCGTTTGCGGAGGGAAGGATGGATCCCTGCTGTTCTCTACGGGCCTGACGCGAAAAGTCGGCCCCTGCAAGTGCCAGCCACGGAAGCGGAAGAGGTCATTGACCAGGCGGGCACCAGCCACCTGATCACGCTTTCTATCTATGGTGAATCGTCACCCCTTCAGGTGCTGGTACGAGGGCTCCAGCGGGACCCGATTCGCCGTAACCTGCTGCATGTGGACTTCTATCGGGTGGAGATGGATAAACCGATCACGATGGAAGTCCCTATTGTCCTGGTCGGTTCCTCGCCCGTAGTGGACCGCCGGGAGGGCATTCTGCTGCAGGGGAAACAGACGCTGGAGATTGAGTGTCTCCCTCGTGACCTGATAGAGGCGGTGGAAGTGGACCTGAGCACCCTGACCAAGGTGGACCAGCAGATTACGGTAGGGGACCTGGTGCTTCCTTCCTCTATTCGGGTTCTGGATGACCCGAATGAAATGGTCGTACGGATCACTCCGTTGGAGGTGACCGAGGAGTTAGAAGAAGCAGCCCCCGCGCCGCCGGAGGTGGAGCCCGAACTGGTCCGTCGCCGGAAGGTGGTGGAAGAGGAAGAGGGATAGAGACAGCCGAATCAGCGGGATAGTTTCACTGGCCTCTGGGGAAGAAGCGTCTTTGCGGTGGTGAAGTCACTGCAAAGACGCTTCTTGTTGAATCTCGCTTTCTGCACGAAAGTGCGCTGCACTACCCTCTACCTGCCCTCTTTTGCATTCATCGCCGGTTTGTGGTAGACTATTTTCGGCGGCCGATAAACTTCGCTCCCCCCATCTCCTTTCCACCCCACCCGGAATCGGTCCTCACAGGTCCATTCACGGCACGCTTCACCCCCTGAGATGGAACTGCCGCCTGTTGCTTCTCTGATGGATGAATGCCTGGCTCTGGAGCAATCGGGCGACCTGCCCGCTGCTCTCCGGCGTGCGCGCCAGGCCCTGGATGCCGCGCGGGCGTCCGGGGAACCGGAACACATCGCCGCCGCGCTGCTGGCGGTGGCCCGCGTCCGCTTTCGCCTGGGACAGTACGACAGAGCGAAAGCGCTGGCGGAGGAGGCCCTGAGCCTCTGTGCCCCCGATTCACCTCACCACGCGGACGCGTTGATCCGGCTGGGCTCGTGCGCCACCGATACGAATGACCTGGCGGGGGCCGAGGCCCTCTACTTGCAGGCCGCCGAGGTGGGGCGAGAGATCGGTTATACGCTGGCCCTTTTCAACGCCCTGCACGGCCTGGCCGCTGGCATCTACATCCCGACCGGGCGGTTTGACCTGGCGCTGGCGGCCGACGCGGAGGCCTATCGCGTTGCCAGTGAGCACGGCCTGGGCGATTTGCGGTATTTCCCCTTGATGACGATGGCCTGGACGTGCACGACGACCGGTCAGCGCGAACGCGCTCACCATCTTCTGGATGAACTGAGGCAGGCCGTGCGGCCCGGTTCATGGATGGAGGGGTATTATTGCTGGCTGGCGGGCGACCTGGCCCTGGAAGAGGGCGACGCCGAAGGCGCGCGGGCGCTGTACACCCGGGGGCGTTCCATTGTTGAGGAGACCGGCGAACACCGGCTGACGGTCGCGATACGGGTGGGGATGAGCCGGTACTACCGCTGGATCGGAGATTATCCCAATGCCCGAATTTGGGCCAATGACGCGGTGGAGTACGCGGCCCGCCTGGGGTATCACCATGCCCTGGGCAAGGCCCTGATCGCGCGCGCTCGTGCCGCATGGCTATGCGGCGACCCGACCGCAGCCAAAGAGGACCTCCGCGCCGCTATTGAGGTCCTGACCCCCTTGCAGGACAACTTTGACCTGGCGCACGCAAACCTGCTCCTGGCCGCTTGGCTTCATCAGCAGGGGCGGGCCGAGGCCAACACGGCCTGGCTGGAGGCCGTCTCCCGGATTGTGAGCGGCGGCTATGCCTTCCTGCTGGAGCAGGAACGGGCATTGGCCTTCCCCCTCCTGGCCTCGATGCTGGGTAGCGATGACCCCAACGTGGTGGCCATCTCCCGGACGCTCCTGGGCCACCTGGCGCGCGTCCCTCCACCGCCCCTGCACGTGCAGACCCTGGGCCGGTTTGAGGTCCGGCAGGGCAAACGCTCCGTGGAGATGAGCATGTTCCGGCAACGGCGGGCCGGTGAACTGCTGGCCCTCCTGCTGATCGCCCCGCACCGTACCCTCTCCTCCGAACAGATTGCCGAGACGCTCTACCCCGAGAGACCTCCGGGTTCTGCCCGGTCGTCTTTCCACCATACCACCTCCGCCCTGCGCCGCGCCCTGGAGCCGGACCTCCCCGAAAAGTTCCCCTCCCGCTACCTGGAGGTGGAGGAAGGACGGGTCACCCTCCACCTGCCCCCCGGTTCATGGGTGGACGTAGAAGTCTTTGAAACCCATTGCCAGCGGGGGGAGTGGAAGGAGGCCCTCTCCCTCTACGGCGGCGAGTTCCTCCCCGAATACCGCTACGCCGATTGGACGATCGCTCCCCGTGAACGGATGGGCCTCTTCTACCAGCAGGCCCTGCTGGAAGCCGCCCGGGCGCGGCTGGCGGCGGGCCAGTCCGCCGGGGCGCTGGAGGCCTGCCGGCGCCTCCTGGCCCTGGAGCCCTGGCACGAGGAGGCGGTACTGCTGGGCATGCGCGCCTGCGTGGCGTTGAACGACCTGCCCGGCGCCCGTCGGCTCTACCTGGCGCTGGAAAAGCCCTGCGGGAAGATTTGGATACTGCCCCCCAAAGAGAACTTCAGGACTTTTACCGCTCCCTGACACCCCCGGCGACCTCTTAGATTGTCTGTAACTATTCAGCCGATTGAAATCGTCCTCCCTGGGCGCACCTCACCCCTCCCCCAACCCCTTCACAAGTGTAGGTTTTTTTCTTTAAGGGCCTCTTGGGGAAGAGGCGGGCCATGGGTGGGGGTAAAATCGCCCCAGCG
>JAGHZG010000195.1 GCA_017743275.1 Chloroflexota bacterium
CTGTGGGCCGCCCACAACCTGGAGCGGGCCGCCGACCGGGTCACCAACATCTGCGAGCGGACGGTTTACGCCGTTACCGGCGAGATGGTGGAGATGGATGTTACCTGGGACGAACTGGAGAGGGAAGATAGTGGCCTTCCCCGCCCCCGCAGTCCGTTTTGAGGCCTGTGATGAGGAGAATGACTTGATAAGCACCCCCCTGACTCAACGCAAATGGTTCTACATCCTGGTCTACTTCCTGCTCTCTGTTATTGCCTTTTTGCCCCTCTACACGGAACATCCTTACGACCCCCGGGAAACCCAACAGGTCATTTATGAAATTCTGAGGCGAGCCGCTCTGCCGTATGTGGCCTGGGGATGGGTGTTTCACGTCCTGACGCTGGCGGTCGTCGGACTGGCGGTCTGGAAACCGCAGGTGGGAGGGCGGGCAATTGCCGCCTACTTTGGCTTGAATTACCTGGTCATCGCGGCGGTTCAAACCCACGCCGAGATTCCCATCTACGGTCTCGCTGTGCACACCGGTGCTTTGGTGGCGGACCTCCTGCTGGGCCTGCTCTGGCTGTGGGTCGCCTGGAAGGACCGTCTACAAATCTCCTTCCGCAATGCCCCTCGCTGGCGCTGGGCCCTCTTCCCCCTGGCGCTCCTGGCTTTCTGGACCCCTGTGGCAGTGGAGGGGACACGCGTAGTGCCGAATTTTGATCCGCTCCTTCTGCTCACGTCCCCCGATTACGGCCTGGCCTACTGCCTCTTGACTCCCGTCTTTCTGTTTCTCCTTATCCTGGCATATCCGAGGGTGGACCGGTTGGCCCTCCACGTCACTGCCTTCAATGGATTGCTCTACGGCCTGTTTAACCTGAGCCTCTGGTCAAATCCCGACACCCTCTGGATGGGAGTGATGCACCTGCCGTTGCTGGTGCTCTCCATTGTGGCCGTGGTTCTGGCGTGGAGGATGCCGGAGGGAGCCTTGCCTGAGTAAAGTGGTGTCTATCCTTCCACCCGATGGTATCCCGGGCAAATTACCCCGGGCGTTCCATCGGGCAACCGACCCGACTCGGAGAAAGAGGCATTTTTGCGGAGGCCTCGCCGCCGCAAAAATGCCTCTTTCTTGCAGGGTAGTTCTCCTGAAACCCAGGTGCTCCCATCAGAAAACCGGTTTGCAAATCGTTAAAGAAAGGTTATAATGGGAACCACTGAATCACCCAAACAACCCGGACCGCTACCGCTGGCTCACTCTGGCCCTCGTCGGCATCTGGTTCCTGGCCTCCCTGGTCACGCTGAACTCCAGCGGCCTCTTCTTTGACGAGGGCATCTACATCACGGCCGGACTCCGGACCCTGCAGGGGCACGGTTACTCGGACCGGTACCTCACCTGGTTCGGCGGCACGCTCCTCTGGCCTGCGCTGGCCGGCATCGGTTACCGCCTCGCCGGGACCGTCGGGGCGCGGGCGCTGGCCCTGCTGGCAGTGTCGGCCGGACTGCTGGCCTTCTCGCGCGCGGCGCGCAACCTCTTCGGCGAACGAGCCGGATTCTGGGCCACCCTCGCCCTGGCCCTGAACGGCGCTCTCATCTCCACCGCCCGCCTGGCCGTCTACGACGGGCTGGCATGGGCCGGAATGGCCGTCAGTTTCTGGGCCCTCACCGAACTGGCGCGCCACGACCACCGAAAGTGGCTCCTTCTGGCCGTCATCGCGTATGTCCTGGGGACCCTGGCCAAGTACCCCACCGGGGTGATGCTCCTCCCCCTGCTGGGCATCCTGACCATCACGCGGCCGAAGAAGGCCTCCCTGGACCTGCTCCTCTTCGGTTATCTGGGCGCGTTGACCGCCGTCATGGTCCTGCTCCCCTGGCGGGAGCAGGTGGCCATCTACTTCCAGTGGCGGCTGACCAACACCCCCTCCTTCGGCGTCACCCTCCCGATGATCGCCTTCACCGCCCTTTCCTTCAGCCTCCCCGCGCTGATTCTGGCCCCCATCGGCTGGTGGCTGAGCCGGGGGAACCGCCTCCTGGGCGCTGTCCTGCTCCTCAGCCTTTTCCTCTGGCCCGCCTACCACATCCTGCGGCACGACCCCGTGAGCATCACCAAACACCTGACCTTCGGCTACCTCTTCGCCTATCCCCTGGTGGGCGTGGCACTGGCGGCCCTCTGGGGGGCCAGAAAGGGGGAATTCCGGGCCCTGCGCCGGACAGTGACCCTCCTGCTGGTCCTGGCGCTGGCCGCGCTGGGCATCTCCCAGGCCCTTCGGGCCGACCGGGGGTGGCCCGACCTCCGCACCCCGGCCCGGTACCTGCTGGAACACGTCCGGCCCGGCGAGAAACTGCTCATCAACGAATCCTGGCCCTTCATCGCCTACCTCTACGCCCAGGGGCGCATCCTCTCCCCCTGGGACGTCTACGACACCTACCGGGTGACCCACGGGGAACTGGAAGAAGACCTTTGCGAGGTGGACTGGTTTGTAGACGTGCGCGGGTCCTTCTCCTGGCCCCCGGAAATCCTCCAGCAGATAGAAGCGTGCGGGACCTTCCGGCCCGTCTTCTCGTCCACCAGCCGGGTGGTCAATATTGGGAGCGACCTGCGGTACGTGGAGTATCCGGTGGAAACCGTGATATGGAGTGGACAGTAGAGAGGGGGCTTGGGGGCGGCGAAGCTGCCGCCCCCACTCCCTCTTCTCCCCTTCTCCCCCGTTTCGGGAAAAGGGGGATGAGAGAGTCAAAGGCAAAAATGAAAACGAAGAACTGGTTGTTTCGGCTTGCCGGTGTGCTGTTTTTGGGAGCGACGCTCTGGTTCGTCCCCTGGCTGCTGGCCCACCTGAACGGGCAGGCCCTCTGGCTTGCCATCCCGTTCCTGCTGGCCACGCTGATGACCGTCCTCCTGGCCATCGTCACCCTCATCAACGGCTGGTCGTTGGGGGTGCCTCCGGAGCGATCGGTCCCGCGCGGCCAGGAGCCCAACGTCCTGGTGGTCATCCCCACCGCCGGGGAGCCGCCGGACATGGTCTACCGGACCGCCCGCTCCGTCCTGGCGCAGGACTACCCGACGGAGCGCATCCGCCTGGTCATCAGCGACGACTCCCACCGCCCGGCGGTCCGCGAAGTGGTGCAGCGCCTCCAGGACGAATTCCCCGCTGCCCAGGTGGTGTACTACGAGCCGCCGCTGCGGGGAACGGCCGAACGCCGCGGGGACGCGAAGGCCGGAAACCTCAACGCCGCATTGGAGACCTGTGCGCCGGAGGGGCCGGTCCCCACCGACATCTTCGCGCTGCCGCCGGACGGCCTGACCCCGTCGGTGCTTCCCGCCCCCCCACTCCTTTCCTACTGCCAGGACGTCGCCTTCATTGAGATGCGGGACGCGGATGACGAACTGACGGACTCCTCCTTCCTCCGGCAGGCCATCGGGCAGTTGCTGGCCGACCCCCGCGCGGCCTTTGTCCAGACCGTCAAAGAGGCCGTCGTGGGGCCGGGCGACCCCTTCAACAATATGGAGCCCCTCTTCTACCGCCGGGGGATGCTGGCCCGCAACGTCACCAACTCCGTCTTCCCCTGCGGCTCCGGCCTGGTCTGGCGGCGGGAAGCCCTGGAGGACATCGGCTGGCTGCCGGTCTGGAATCTGGTGGAGGACTTCCAGTCGGGCGTGGAGGCGCTGCGGCGCGGCTGGCGCGGCATCTACCTCCCCATCGTCGGCGCCCGGGGGCAGATTTCCCCGGAGGACATCCCCAACTACTTCAAACAGCGGGGGACCTGGGCGCTGGACACCATCCGCTGGCTCTTCTGGGGCGAGAAACGGGGCCTGAACGGGCGACAGTTGCTCCCCTTCCTGGAACTGGGCCTCTTTTACCTGCACAGTTTCGCCACCCTCATCTTCATACTGGCCCCCATCCTGGCCCTCACCCTGGGCATCTACCCGGTGGTCACCACGTACCCCACGACAAACTGATCGGCGCCGGCCTGCTGGGCCAGTTGGGCGTAGTGAGTGATGAACGCCCGGTAGGAGGCAAACCAGGCCGCCCACTGCGCCTCGGTGGTGAAGTAAGTCCCGATGTGCCCCCGCCACCAGCCGGTGGTCACCTCGTCCTCCAGGTCCAGGTGCGGCTTCAGCATCACCCGGAGTCCCAAACTGTGGGCCTGACGAATGACCTGGGCCAGTTCGGCGTCAGTGGGGGTGCGCGGGCTGGTGTAGTCTATGGTGGTGGACCAGGGGGTCTCCTGGTAGCCCGTCACGATAAGGGCAACCCATTCGGCCCCGGTGGAGGCCAGGAGGGAGAGGGAGTAATCCGCTTCCGGCGTGGCGTACTGCCCGGACCACCACGCCGCGAAGGAGAGGCCCTCCTGGAACGGACGGGATGCCGTTGATTCATACGTCCATGCTGAAGTCGGTCGGGCGGCAGCCAGCGTCAGTACCGCCGCACCCAGGCAGGCCAGCCTCCGGACGAAGGTTTTACCTTCCGCCAGAACACAAGTCCGCATCACATAACCCTCCTCCCGCAGGGTGACCCAATCGTACCACGTTTTTGTAGAAGAGGCAATAGGAAAATGGTCACACCGAAAGGTAGAAAAGGATTTGGTCTATCGTCGCACTCAAATGGGACTTGACACGGGGGGGAAGTGATATAATATTGCCGGGAGGCGGTCCTATGGGCGGGTCGCGGACGGAAGTACTGTTGTTGCTCCTCACCGGCATCGTCCTCCTCCTGATGGTGGCCAT
>JAGHZG010000196.1 GCA_017743275.1 Chloroflexota bacterium
TTGTCAAGATCATCAAATGTGGTATAATCTCACCACCTGAATCCTACCCTGAAGGGAGGTAAACCATGCGTCGTCTTCTGCTCTTCCTGCTGCTGGCGGCAGCACTGACGACAGGCTGCACGCCCCGACCGGGAGGCCGCATCATCTACGGCCTCACTCTGGCCCCCACCGGGATTGACCCCCACATCAATGCCTCGGCGGAACTGGGGATTCCCCTGACCTCCGTCTACGATACCCTGGTTTATCAGGATCCAAAGACGGGGGAATTCGTCCCTGGACTGGCCCAGAAGTGGGAAATCTCGGAGGATGGCCGGGTCTACACCTTCTTCCTGCGACGAGGGGTGAAGTTCCACGACGGCACCCCCTTCAACGCTGAAGCGGTCCGCTTCAACCTGGACCGCATCACCAGCCCCGATCTGGCCTCTCAGAAGGCCCGCTTCATGTTGGGCCCCTACGAGCGGACGGAGGTGGTGGACGAGTATACCGTCCGCATCGTCCTGAAGGAGCCCTTTGCGCCGCTGCTGGATTCCCTCAGCCAGGTCTACCTGGGGATGGCCTCCCCCACCGCCGTACAAAAATGGGGGCAGGAGTATCAGATGCACCAGGTCGGGACGGGGCCGTTCATCTTTGCGGAGTACGTCCCCGGCGGCCATCTGCTGCTGCGGCGAAACCCGGATTACGCCTGGGCGCCGTCTGTCTATCAGCAAAAAACGGCCCGACTGGAGGAAGTGGAGTTCCGCTTCTTCACCGACCCCGCCACTCGCTCCCCGGCACTGGAGTCTGGGGAGGCGGACGTGATGGGCGAGGTGCCGCCCCAGGACGCTGTCCGCCTGAAGGATGATCCCCGCTTCCGCATAGAAGCGGTCGCCATCCCCGGCTCCTCGCTGATGTTCTTCATGAACACCACCCGCCCGCCGCTGGACGACCTGGCCGTCCGGCAAGCCATCCTCTACGGCACCGACCAGCAGGCGATCATCTCTGCCGTCTTCCGGGATACTTCTCCGGTGGCCTGTGGCCCCCTGGCAGCGGTCACCTTCGGTTACGACCCCTCGGTCTGCCAGTACTACCCCTACGACCCTGCCCGCGCCAGGGCCCTCCTGGAGGAACGGGGATGGATAGACAGCGACGGAGACGGCATTCGGGATAAAAATGGACAACCTCTGACGCTGGACCTCTACCTGATGAGTTGGGGCTACCTCCCCACCATCGGTGAATTGCTGATTGCCCAGTGGACCGAACTGGGGATCCGGGTCAACGCCCAGACGGTCCGCTACCCGGAGGCCCTGAAAATCGGTCGGGAAGGTCAACACCACCTGATGCCCTTCCAGAGTTCCGGGAGCGACCCGGACGTCCTCCGCCAATTCTTCCACTCCCAGGGGAGTATGAACTGGTCCAAAGTCAACGACCCGGAGATGGACGGATGGCTGATGGAGGGGATGAGGACCTCCGACCGGCAGCAGCGGGCCGCCTATTACAGCCAGGTTCAGCAGCGCGTGATGGAGCAGGCACTGGTTCTCCCCATCCGCGACTACGTGAATCTGAACGGGGTCAACCAGCGGGTTCAGGGGTTGCGCTTTGACGCCCGGGGCTGGTTCCCCTGGCTGATAAACGTAACTCTGGCGCAGTAGGTGGGAAGGTGGTTGGGCGGCGACGGCCTTCGGCCGCCGCCGCCCAACTCCACCCCGAAGGAGTGCAGGATTTATTCTGCGAGTAACTATTCAGGCTTCCTCACCCCACCCCCGCCGCCTGCGGCGGGCGGCGAAGCCGCTGGGGGAGAGGTGAGGCTGAACAGTTACTCCTGCGAAACGTAGCACTCATTCCGCGCCGCGCGCCCCCAAAGGGACCCATGTTCGGATACGGATTGCGGCGGCTGCTGGAGGCCGTCCTGGTCCTCTGGCTGGCGGCAACGCTGGCCTTTGTAGCCATGCAACTGACGCCGGGAGACCCGGCGGAGACACTTCTGGCCGCCTCCGGCGCCTCGTCGGAAGAAATCGCTCGTCGTCGGGCCCAACTGGGCCTGGATGACCCCCTCTCCGTCCAGTACCTCCGCTACCTGGCCGACCTGGCCCGGGGCGACTTGGGGACGTCCTGGCTCCAGGGGCGCTCCGTGGGCCGGATGATTCTGGAACGGCTCTCCAGGACGGTGGAACTGGCCCTGGCGGCCGGCCTGGTGGGCATCGTCCTCGGAGTCGGGCTGGGACTGCTGGCCGCCCTCTACCGGGATACCTGGGTGGATACCCTGGCAATGGCGGTCGCGGCCGTCGGCTTCTCCACCCCCGTCTTCTGGTCTGGCCTCCTGCTCATTCTGCTCTTCTCTCTCTACCTGCGCTGGCTTCCCTCTTCCGGTTGGGGCGACGCGCGCCACCTGGTTTTGCCCGCCCTGACCCTCGGCTTCAGCCTTTCCGGCTCCATCGCCCGCCTGGTACGGGCCCAGGTGGTGGAAATTCTGCGGATGCCCTTCATCCTGGCCGCCCAGGCGCGCGGCGTTCCCCTCTGGCGGCTCCTCCTCATCCACATCCTGCGTCCTGCGGCGGGACCGGTAGTTGCCCTGATCGCCCTGCAGTTCGGCTTCCTGCTGGGCGGCGCCGTGGTGACCGAATCGGTCTTCGCGCGGGAGGGGCTGGGGCGCCTGACCGTCCAGGCCATCCTCTGGCGAGACCTGCCGGTGGTGCGGGGCATCGCCCTGGTCGGCGCCCTGGCGTATCTGCTGACCAGTCTCCTGGCCGACCTGTGCCACGCCTGGCTGGACCCCCGGTTGCGTTCATCCGAGGAGCGCTGATGCGTGCCCCCTGTCTCCTGGCGATTCCCCGACTTCAGGCCATCTCTCCCCCCCGTCCGCCCGGACGCCAGCCGGTGGTCTGGCTGGCGCTTCTATGGCTGGGAGCGGTCATCCTCGGGGCGGCGCTGGCCCCGTATCTGGCCCCGGCTGGCCCGCTGGTGGCCGACCCTGCGCGCGCTCTGCTCCCGCCCGGTCCGGGCGGGCTGCTGGGAACGGATTCCCTGGGGCGGGCTGTGCTGACGCGTATCCTCTGGGGCGGCCGCTGGACCCTGGCGATGGGAGGAATTGCCCTGGCCCTGACGGTAGGGATCGGCCTCCCCACCGGTTTGCTGGCCGGAAGCCGGGGAGGAACCGTGGACGCGCTGCTGATGCGCTTCCTGGATGCGTGGCTGGCGTTTCCGGGACTGCTGCTGGCGATGACGGTGGTGGCGATTCTGGGGCCCGGGCTGATCCCGGCAGCCATCGGGGTGGGACTTTCGGCAGCGGCCCCTTATGCCCGGGTTACCCGTACCACTGCGCGCGCGATCCGGGCGCAGCCGTACATTGAAGCGGCCCGGGCGGTCGGTGCCAGCCCCTGGCGGATTGCTATCCGCCACATCCTCCCCAATGCCGCTCCGACCCTGATCGCCTTCGCCCTGACCCAACTGGGCCGCGTGTTGCTCAGCGGAGCATCGCTGAACTTTCTGGGACTGGGCGCGCCCCCTGGCACCCCGGAGTGGGGAGCCATGCTGGACGACGGGCGCGCCTATCTGCGGGTCGCTCCCTGGATCGCCACCTTCCCCGGTTTGACCCTCACTCTCACCGTCCTGGCAGCGAACATCCTGGGGGACCGGGTTCAGAAGTAGGGCGACTACTCGCCATTGCCCTGCACTCTTTTGACACCCAGCCAGAATATGCTATAGTTATACTAACCATCTCATGTTAGGCCGCTGCCTGACCACCGAGTGTATGGAGCCACCAACAAAAATGACTATTTCAGGCAAATGGGTTGAAGTAAAAGGGTTACGTATTCACTACCTCACTGCAGGAACAGGAACACCTGTGCTCCTGTTGCATGGCGGTGGTACGGATTCGGCATCTTTATCGTGGAGACTCACCATTGAACCACTCGCCGATTATTTTCGTGTCTTTGCACCCGATTGGCCTGGCTACGGAGAGAGTGATAAACCAGCCATCCAATACACTACCGATTATTACATTCGCTTTCTCAGTGACTTCATGCAGACTCTCGGCATTGTAGATGCAAGTCTGGTTGGCATTTCAATGGGCGGTGGTATCGCACTTGGCTTCGTTCTTCAATCTCCGCAGCAAGTGAGCAGGCTTGTATTAGTAGACAGTTATGGCTTACAGACCGCTGCTCCTGCACACAAGTTGTCTTACTTGTTCACACGAATACCACTGATTAATGAAATGACGTGGTATCTGCTAAAGCGTAGTCGGACTATGACGCGGGCTTCTTTACGGAACATTTTTCATAATCCCGATGTTGTTTCGGATGAGTTGGTGGACGAAGTGTATGCAGAGTTAAAGAAGTCAGGGACTGGCAGAGCGTTCATCTCATTCCAGCGGAGTGAAGTCTTGTGGAATGGCTTGCGCACGGTGTATATTGACCGCCTGCATGAAATCAAAGTGCCCACACTCATAGTGCATGGCGCGAAGGATCGGCTGGTGCCTCTCGGCTGTGCACGGCAGGCCCACGAGTTGATGAAGGGCTCACGCTTGCACGTGATCGCTGATTGTGGTCATTGGCCTCAGCGGGAAAGGCCTGATGAGTTTAATCGCGTTCTTTTGGAATTTCTTTTGCGGCAATAAGACCAAGAAGGGGCGCTGACGAACTTTAAAAATTGGTTTGGACATACACTGTGGGGTCTGGCTACCTGACGGTTGGGTGGAAAACGCTCTCGCCGATTTCCCTTGAC
>JAGHZG010000197.1 GCA_017743275.1 Chloroflexota bacterium
GGGTGCCGCCGCAGGCGGCGGGGGTGGGGTGAGGAAGCCTGGATAGTTACGCCCTACCTAAAACAATCACCCGAAGGGAGGCCCTATGCCTGACCATTTCACCTTCCATCACGGATGCTTCTGGCTGAACGGGCGCCCTCTGCTCCTCCAGGCCGGCGAGTTCCACTACTTCCGCACCCCGCCGGAGCAGTGGGAGCACCGCCTCGGCCTGCTCAGGGCGGCCGGGTTCAACGCCGTCGCCTCCTACATCCCCTGGCGCTGGCACGAACTCCGCGAAGGCGAATTGGATTTTGACGGACACACCCACCCCCAGCGCGACCTGGTGGGCTTCCTGGACCTGGCCGCTCGCCTGGACCTGTGGATCATCGCCCGTCCGGGCCCCTACATCATGGCCGAGACCATTAACGAGGGCATCCCCGACTGGCTCTTTGAGCGCTATCCCCAGGTGGCCTTTGTAGACCAGCACGGCAGGCCGCAGAACATCGTCAGTTACCTGCACCCGGATTTCCTGGCCTGCGTCGCCCGCTGGTATCGCGCGGTCTTCGGCGTGCTGGCCCCACGACAGGTGACCCGCGGGGGACGCATCCTGCTCGTCCAACTGGATAACGAAATGGGCATGCCCCAGTGGGTGCGCAACATCCTGGATACGAACCCCGACACCCTGGCCCGTTTCGCCGACTACCTCTATCAAACCTATGGGGAACACCTGCAGGAGCGCTACCCGACCTCCGACCTGGTCTCCGCTCTCCGGGGGGGGCTCACCCGTCCGGAAAGTCCCCACGCCGCCCGTACGGTGGCGGATTACCGCCGTTTCTACCGCGCCTACCTGCGCCGGTATGCCGCATTCCTGCTGGCCCAGGCGCGGGCCAACGGCCTGGAAGTGCCGCCGGTGATCAACATCCACGGCTTCGCCAACGGCGGCAAGACCTTCCCCATCGGTCTTTCCCAACTGGCCGACGTGATGACCCTGCCGGGCATCGTCAGCGCCACCGACGTCTACCCGATGTCCATCGGCGAGGGCAACTATCACGAACTCCTGCTGGTCAACGAAATGACCAAAACCCTGCAGAACCCCGACCAGCCCCTGTTCTCCATAGAATTCCAGGCGGGCGGCAACCAGGACTTCAGCGGCGCGCAGACCTCTTTCTACGACCTGCACGCTCGCCTGAGCCTCTCGGTGGGGATGCGCGCGATCAACCATTACCTCTTCTTTGACGGGGAGAACGACCCGCTGCTGAGCCCGGTCCGACGCCACGAGTGGGGCCATCCCGTGCGCAAGGACGGCACGCTGCGCCGCCATTACCACCGCTACCCCCAACTCTCCCAGACCCTGGCCGCCTATGGCGAGGCCCTCATCCTGGCCCATCCGCAGACGGTCACCGCCATCGGCTTCCGGCTGGACGACTTTATGACCGAAGTGAACACGCCGGCCACCCAGGAGGCCACCGCGATCATCACCCATCAGCGGGAGGTCATCCTGTTTGACTTCATCGCCCGTGGCCTGGCGCTCACCCACCGCCCCTTCCGCGCCCTGGAACTGGCCCGCGCGTCCCTTGACCCGGCAGAAGCCCCAACCCTGTGGGTGATGACCGAACGCCATATGGAGGCCTCCATCCAGCAGAAACTGGTGGACTACGCCCGCGCCGGGGGGCATCTGGCCCTCATCGGCCGTCTACCTCTGGAGGAGGACGACGGCACCCCCTGTACCCTGCTGCACGATGCCCTCGGCCTGACCGAAGTGCGCGCTGACCCGCCCTTTACCCCTTCCGGCATCACCGCTTTCGGCCACCCGGACGTGCCGGTATCCTTCGTGGAGATCTATCGCGGCGACTTTGGGCAGATCTTCGCCACCCGTCAGGGAGATGTGGTCGGTTTCGGCCAGCGGCTGGGGAAGGGCAAAGTGCTCGTCTTGGGCGCGGCGCTGCGCATCACCACCTTGGAAGACCTGGACATCCTGCACCGAATGGCGCTGGAAATGGACTGTCCCCCCGCCTTCCAGTTGAACGACTGGGCCGATGTGCGCCTCAGCCTCGGCGAACGGGGCGGGTTCCTGTTCGTCAACAACTACCAGGACGACCCCATTGAGACGACGGTCGCCTGGCGGGGGGAGACGCTCTTCGGCGGCCATCCGATCCGTCTGGCGGCGCGCCAGGGGGCCATCCTGCCGTTGGACTGGCAGGTGACGGACGGCGTCATTCTGAATTACGCGACCGCCGAAGTGCGCGGTGTGGAGCAGACCCTGAACTCGCTCACCTTCCGGTTGGCCCAGCCGGATTTTGTGGCCGAACTCACCCTCAGCGGCTGGGCATGCCCGGATGCCCGTCCCCTCGGCGGCGACCGCTGGCAGGTGGTGGGCCGAGAGGGCCCAATCGTTCTGAACCGGCATGAACCCTCATCCCTGTGCGGAAAGGAGCCCGGATGCCAGAAGACGAATCCTTCATCCACCATCTCCTCTCCCAGATGACCCTGGAGGAGAAAATTGGCCAACTTAACCTGGAGTCGCCCGACCTGGCGTTTGACCCGGAGATGATTCGCCAGGGCAAAGTTGGCGCGCTGCTCAACGCCTCCGGCGCCCTGACGGGCCAGGTGACCGGGCAGCAGGGGAGTGTGGAAACCGTCAACCACTTTCAGCGCCTGGCACAGGAATCCCGCCTGAAGATTCCCCTCCTGATCGGACGGGATGTCATTCACGGCTACCGCACCATTTTCCCCATCCCCCTGGCTCAGGCCGCTGCGTTTGATCCGGCGATGAGCCAGGCCGCCGCGGCCGTGGCCGCCCGCGAGGCCACCGTTGAGGGCATCAAATGGACCTTCGCCCCGATGCTGGACATCGCCCGTGACCCCCGCTGGGGGCGCATCGCCGAGGGCAACGGCGAAGACCCGCTGCTGGGCTCCCGTCTGGCGGAGGCCCTGGTGCGCGGTTTCCAGGGCAAGGATATGGCCCGCCCCGATAAACTCGTCGCTTGCGCCAAGCACTACGTCGGGTACGGCGCGGCCGAAGGCGGGCGCGACTACGAGAGCGGCGAAATCGCCGAGCCCACCCTCCGGGACGTCTACCTGCCCCCCTTTGAGAGCGCCGTCCGCGCCGGGGTGGGGACCGTCATGTCGGCCTTCATTGACCTGAACGGCGTCCCGGCCACAGCCAACCGTCGCCTGCTGACCGAAGTCCTGCGCGGCGAGTGGGGCTTTGAGGGCTTCGTCGTCTCGGACTGGGAATCGGTCGCGGAACTGATCTACCACGGGGTGGCCGGGGACCGCGCCCATGCCGCCGCCCTGGCCCTGCACGCTGGCGTGGATATGGACATGGTCAGTCGCGCCTACCTGGATACCCTGGCGGAAAGCGTCCGCCAGGGGCGGGTCCCCGTGGCGAAAATAGACGAGGCCGTGCGCCGCATCCTGCGCATCAAACAGCGCGCCGGTCTCTTTGAAAACCCCCTTACCGACCCGTCCCGTCCGGCGCGGGACCTGCTCACCCCTTCAGCGCGTCAACTGGCTCGCGCCTTTGCCTGCCAGAGCATGGTGCTGCTCAAAAACGAGGGCGACCTGCTGCCCCTGCAGGGGTTCCGCCGCATCCTGGTCGCCGGCCCCTTCGTCCACGCCCGCAGCGAACTCTTCGGCACCTGGAGCCCGGACGGGCACGCGGAGGACGTCACCCCGCTGGATGAGGCCCTGCGACAGGTTGCCCCCAAAGGGGTCTCCCTCCGGTTCGCTGAGTACAACGACCTTGCCCTGCACCTGACCCACGAAGCGGATGTCGTCATTTTGCTCATGGGCGAGCACCCCATCCGCTCCGGCGAGAACTCCAAC
Organism: Chloroflexota bacterium; assembly: GCA_017743275.1. Taxonomy (GTDB): domain Bacteria; phylum Chloroflexota; class Anaerolineae; order B4-G1; family DUEL01; genus SpSt-77. Next base: position 3,808 of record JAGHZG010000197.1, read on the forward strand.
GTCAGCGACCTGCGCCTGCCGCCCGGTCAGGAGGAATTCATCGCCGCTGTTGCCGCGCTGGGCAAACCCGTCGTCCTGGTCATCTTCGCCGGACGCCCGCTGGCGATCACCCGCCCGGTGTCTCAAGTGCAGGCCGTCCTGTATGCCTGGCATCCGGGCATTGAGGGCGGCGCGGCCCTGGGGGAGGTTCTCTTCGGCCTGGCCGCCCCCGGCGGACGGCTCCCCGTCACCTTCCCGCGCGCGACGGGTCAGGTGCCGATATACTACAACCACAAAAACTCCGGTCGCCCGCTGGGGCGGGACGGTGCTTTCCTCACCCGCTACAACGACCTGATCTCCGCTCCCCTTTTCCCTTTTGGCTACGGCTTAACCTACACCACGTTTGCGTATGCCAGCCTGCGCCTGAGCAGCGACGTGCTGCACGACCGCCTGGAGGTGAGCGCCGAGGTGACCAATACCGGCCCCCGCCCCGGCCGCGAGGTGGTCCAACTCTACGTGCGCGACCTGGTGGGCTCCCTGACCCGCCCGGTGCGGGAACTGAAGGATTTCCAGGCCGTGGAGTTACAACCGGGTGAGACCCGCCGGGTGACCTTCGTCCTGCGCCCCGAGCAACTGGCTTTCACCCGCGCCGACGGCACGCGCGGGGTGGAGCCGGGCCGGTTCCACGTCTGGATTGGGCCCGATAGCCAGCGCGGGCTGCAGGGAGAGTTTGAATATCCATTCAGGTGACCTCCCGGCAGAGGAGTGACCGCATCATCCTACGTTGTGTGCCTGGTGAACACACGGCGGAGTGCGAGGGTGAGAAAGGGATCAACCGCCAGCCGCAGGCGGTGACGCCCCCAGCAGGTGGCCTGTCTCTTATACACATCTGACGCTGCCGACGACTCC
>JAGHZG010000198.1 GCA_017743275.1 Chloroflexota bacterium
GGAAGACGGAGCGGCGCCCCCGCCGACCCGCGCCCCGCGGCTCATCGTAGTCGTCGGGTCACTGTTCAGCCGATGGAAATCGTCCCCCCCTGGGCACTTCGTGCCAGTTGTGGGCCTCCGCCGACAAACCTTATATGCGTATCAAGGTACGTCCCTGTGGCGCAGGCCGCCAGGCCTGTATGCAGGCTCACAGCCGGCGCTGCCGTTATTTGTAAACCGATGCCTGGAGGAACGATGTCGTCCATCGTTGCCATCACCGGAGCGGCCGGATACATCGGCGGACGACTACTGACTCGTCTTTTGCAAGAGTCGGATGTAGAGGCCATTGTTGGCATAGATGTGAACCCGCTGCCCGACGCGGGCGGGCACTTCATTCCCTGCCAGCAGGACATCCGTGACCCGTCGCTGGCGGAAACGCTGACTCGCTACCGGGTGGATACCCTGGTCCACACCGCTTTTATCCTCTTCCCGCCGCCGCGTCGTCTCCGTGAGATGGCGGAGATCAACGTGGGTGGCACGGAAAATGTCCTGCGCGCTGCCAGTCAGGCGGGCATTCATCACGTCATTTTCCTTTCCAGTACTACCGTCTACGGCGCCTGGCCCGACAATCCCCTTCCATTGGCCGAAGAGCATCCCCCGCGCCCCAACCCCGATTACCCCTACGCGGTCCACAAAGCGCAAGCGGAAGCCCTGGTGCGCCGTTTCGGGGAAGAACATCCGGACCGGGTCTGGACCATCTTGCGCCCACCGGGAGTTGTCGGCCCACACTTCCGGGGCCCCCTGGCGCGCTTTCTCCGCTTCTCTCGCAGCGTTATCATAGACGGGGGACGGGCGCCGGGCCAGTTCATCCACGAAGATGATCTGGTGGCGCTCATTCTGGTTGTCATCCGGGCTCGCGCCGGGGGGATTTTCAACGCAACGCCGGACGACTGGGTGCCCTGGCGGGAGATGTGGACCGCCGCCGGAAGGGCCACCCTCAATGTTCCCTGGGCTGTCGCCTATCCGCTGTTCGGCGCGCTCTGGTGGCTGGGCCTGCTGGGGCACGTCACCCATCCCGGTCAGGTCCGAATGGCCCGCTACGCCTTCGTGGCTTCCAACCGGAAGGCCCGCCGTGTGCTGGGCTGGGCTCCCCGTCATTCCACCATTTCGGCCCTTCGAGCATTCTACCGGGAAGGAGACACCGTATGAACCGACGCACCGACTTCCTGATCGGCATCACAATGGCTCTGACCGTGGTGGAAGTCACACTGACCGGGCTGGTCTTCCGCCGCCCCTGGCTCTTCTCCGCCATCGCGTGGCAGATGGTGCTGACTTACGTCGTCTACATCCTGGTCACCCGAAACCGGGTCCTCTTCCATCTGCTCCTCTTCGGTCTGGCCTGCAGCATCCCGCAACTGGCGACGGACTGGTATCACAGTCGGGTGGTCCAGACTCTGGTGTACGATTACGCCCTCTTCCGCGTCCTGGACACCCCGGATTACATCATCGCCGGATGGGGGTTTGCGTTCACCCAATTGGGCTACCTGGTCCTGCGGCTCCGGCCGCGTCTGGGGATACCGACCGTCACTTTACTGGTAGCGACCGGCGGCACAGTGGTCCACTCGTGGTACGAGGAGATGGCCTACCTGGCCAATGCCTGGCGATATATCAACGCCTCTCTCATCGGCCATGTCAGCATCTGGGTCATCGTTGCGTTCTTTTTCATCATTGCTACAGTTGCCCTGCTGATCGCGTGGCTGGGGAAAAAAGAGCGGTGGGAGTATTGGGTGATCGGGGGATTGGTCAACAGCGTGGGGATTTTCGTCTACTCGGCGATGGCCGTTGCCATTCTCCGGTGGGTATGTTGAGCAGGACAACTGCTTATAGCAGTTGTCCTACGGGCTATTTCCCCAGCCCCGAAGGGGCTTTGCAGAAGAAGCCCGACGCTTTAGCGTCGGGCTTACTCCAGCCGCTCCTCTTCCTCCACTGTCAGGTCTTCCTCTTCCCGACCCGCGTAGAGGTAGCGGCCCAGAAGCGTGTCGTACTCCGTCCAGGGTTTGGTGGGGTCGCGGCGGGTGGCGATGATGCGCTGGAACCGGTTCACCTGTGCGCTGAGGTCCTCCACGTAGTGCAGGGCCGCCGCCTCCAGCGTCTGGGGCCGCCGGGGAGAGCCCCACTCATGCCGCCCGTGGTGGCTGATGAGCATATGCCGCAGCCGCAATGCCAGGTCAGGGGGAAAGTCCGGCATCCCCTCCAGCACCCGGTCCACCATCTGTAGCGACATCACCACGTGCCCCAGCAACCGTCCCTCGTCGGAGTACTCTATGCCCGTCTCCCAGGTGTACTCCCGGATTTTGCCGATGTCGTGCAGGAGCGCGCCGGTCAGCAGAAGGTCCCGGTGAATCTGCGGGTAGAGGGTCAGCAGGTGGCGGCAGAGAGAGATGACCTCCACGGTGTGCTCCAGGAGTCCCCCCAGGTAGGCGTGATGGACCCGCCGCGCGGCCGGGGCCTGGGAGAAGCGGGCGACAAACACCGGGTCGTCAAAAAAGGCCGAGAGCAGTGCCCGCAGGTGGGGATTCTCCACTTCCGCCACCGCCGCGCGGACCTCCTCCAGCATCTGGGCCACGTCCCGCTCGGTGGCGGGGATCATGTCCGCCAGGGCGTACTCCCCTTCTTTGGCGGGGCGGATTTTTTCTACGATGACCTGCCAGCGGTCCAGGTACTCCTCCACCCGCCCCAGCACCTTGACCACCTGTCCGGCCTCCAGGCGACGGTCCACTTCCGGCGCGTCTTCCCAGACGCGCGCCAGAATTTCCCCGGTCCGGTCGGAGAGGATCAGGGTGAGGAATTCGCCCCGGGTGCGGTCCCGGAAGGGCTCCAGTTGCTTGCGGCGCAGCAGGAAAAAACTGAGCACCCGGGCGCCGGGGCGCAGGTCACGGACGAACTGTTTCTTCATTGGTCGGTCCTTTCAGGCTTCCTCGCCCCTCCCCCGCCGCCTGCGGCGGGCGGCGAAGCCGCTGGGGTGGGGTGAGGCCGGCGCAGGCGGCGCATCTGGCGGTAGCGGGCGCGCAGTTGGGCCGGGGTGAGCCGTTTGCCGGTCTCAAAGTACAGGGCGGCGACCTCCCCGATAGCCCACGTGCCCAGACCGGTGACCACTCCGGCAATCACCCATCCGGGGCCGGGGAGAATTTTAGCCAGTTGTCCGGCCAGAAAGCGCAATCCCACTCCTCCGGCGATGGTGGTGAGGAGTTCTTTGGCGTGGCGGATGGAGAGGGATTCGCCGTGGATGGCGGCGATGCGCAGGACCATCCGCACCTGTCCGGCCAGCAGGAAGGGAACATCCAGTCCCGGTACCGGCTGGGCGGCGATGATGCCGTTGAGGGTGGCCGCGCTGCGGATGACCCGCTCGGCCAACTGCCGCCGATAAGCCGGAAGCGCCCGCCCCAGCGCGACGGCAATCCAGGGATGGGCCTCCACAATGGCCGGGATGAGGCGGTCCGCCACGCCGGCCCCGCTGCGGGCGCAGACCGGGATGGGCGCGACGCCCAGTTTCCGCCGGGCGTCCTCCAGGACGGCGGGGAGTTCCCGCCGCACCAGGTCTATCTTGTTGAGCGCCACAATCACCGGCAGGCCCGTTGCCAGCAGTGACTGGTACACCTCGTAGTCGGACTGGCGGATGCCCGCGGCAGCGTCCAGGAGAAGGACGACCACGTCGGCCTCTTCGGCGGCGCGGCGGGCAATCTCCGCCCGGTCCATCCCGCCCACTTCGCCGAAGCCGGGGGTGTCCACCAGGACGAAAGGGCCGAACCGTTCCTCCAGCACCGCCTGGGTGGTGCCGGGGACAGCGGTGACGGGGGAAACCCGACGGCCCATCATCTGGTTGAAAAGGGTGGATTTGCCGGAGTTGACCGGTCCGACAATGGCCAGGCGCGCGGCGGCCTCCCGCTGGACCGCCAGGTAGAGTTCGTCCCAATCCAGGGCCTGGAGCAGGCCCCGCAGGTCGGCAAGACGGGCGGGGAGTTTCATTCTTCAGTATCCCGCCTGTTTATCCACCACGTTGAGCAATGGCTCACCGGCCACGTACCGGCGCAGGTTTTCCAGAAAGAGGGCAATCTCCCGCTCCTCTATGTGGGGCGAACTCCAGGAGTTATGGGGGGTGATGATGACGTTGGGCATATCCCAGAGGGGGCTTTCTGGCGGTAGCGGCTCCTCGGCGAAGACGTCCAGGCAGGCCCCGCCGATGTGGCCCTCCCGGAGGGCCTCCACCAGCGCCTCCTCGTCCACGATGGCGCCGCGGGAGATGTTGATCAGCCAGGCATCGGACTTCATCCCGGCCAGTTCGGCCCGCCCGATCATCCCGCGCGTCTCGGCGGTGAGCGGCACGGCGATGACGACGAAATCGGAGCGCGCGAGCAAGTCTTGCAGGCGGTCCGGGGGCAAGACCTCATCGGCGAGGTCGCTGGGGGCGGGGCGGCGCCGGAGGCCCAGGACGTGCATGCCGAACGCACGGCAGAGGCGGGCCACCTCGGTGCCGATGTCCCCCAGGCCGACGATGCCCACCGTCAGGCCGCGCAGTTCCCGCAGGGGGAGTTTCTCCCAGCGGCGCTCCCGCTGTTGAGTCCAGAACTCGGGTAGCCGTTTGGCTACGGCCAGGATGTAGGCCATCACCGTCTCGGCAATGGGGATGTTGAAGACGCCGCTGGCGTTGGTCAG
>JAGHZG010000199.1 GCA_017743275.1 Chloroflexota bacterium
CTCCTCCCGCCCCGTCATCCAACTGCGCCCCTCGGCGACGGCCATTCCGCCCGCCATTCCGGAGATAAAGTCCACGATGTCCCCGACGGCGTAGGATTCCAGCACCACCGGATAGACGCCCGGCTCCAGTGGGCGGGGGTTACGGCTCCGCAGGGCCCTTCCGATGGCCTCCTCCCCCAGCGCGACCACGTCCACCTCCGCCACCTTCCAGGACGCACCGGCGGCGTATCCGGCGCTGTCGTCGGTCATCACCACGGTGGTCAGGTCGGCGATAGTGGTGGGATGGTAGGCGAACAGGCCGTGGCTGTTGGCGACGGCGAACTCGTGGACGGCGGTCCGGAACGCCCCCGAGGCGTTGACGCCGGCCTCCTCCGCCCGCCGACAGACGATGGCGACATCCCGTGCCCGGTCGTTGGGGGTGTATGCGGCGGTCTGCTCGTCAAAGGCGGGGGCTGGCTCCACGGGCACCGGGTCCGGCAGGCCGGGGTAGTGGGGGTCTTCGGGCTGGAGACGGGCAGCCTGGACCGCCGTCTCCAGGGCCCGCTCCAGCCCGGCGTCGGAGAGATCGTTGGTCATGCCCACGCCGGTCCGGCGGCCCACTGCCGCCCGCACGACGACGGCGGCGTCCGTCTCGGCGACGTTCTGGTGGATGGTGTTGTTGGCAAAACGGGTCAGCCGCTCCTCCAGGCCGAAGACCAGCACCTCGGTCTCGTCGGCCTGGGATCGGGCCAACACCCGCCCGACAATCTCACGGATGGTCTTCTCTCCCAGCATTTTTCTCCTTATGACTTACCACCAAGACACAAAGACACAAAGAGAAATTAACAATTAAAAATTAACAATTACCTTCGTGTCTTTGTGTCTCCGTGTGAGAACTCCTACGCTTCCGGCACTGGGGCGGCGGGGCTGATGCGGCGGATTTTCTCTATCAGCCGCCGCCGCTGGACGGGGTCCCGGGTCTGCGCCAGCCGCGCCCGCAGATGGCGCAGTTTCCGCTTGCGGTTCTGTCGGCGAATGCGTTCACGGTCAGGTTCTCGTCGCATCGTACCTCCTCCACGAAGGATTTGATCCACGAAGGACACGAAGGACACGAAGAGCATAAAGGACACGAAGGGCACGAAGAGCACGAAGAGCATAAAGGGCATAATGCCCCGGAGAGGTAACCGTACTTCGTACTTCGTACTTCGTACTTCGTACTTCCTACTCCCTACTTCCTACTCCCTACTTCCTACTCCCTACTTCCTACTCCCTACTTCATACTCCCCACCCGCACATTCCGGAATCGGGCCGGAGCGGCGCCGTGACCGGTGTGGGCAATCTGGATGGGCTGACCCTTGCCGCAGTTTGGCGTCCCCCAGACCCGCCAGTGGTCGGCGTTACAAATGGCATCACAGGAACCCCAGAACTGAGGAGTGATGCCGGTGTAGAGGGCGTTCTTCAGCAGACGCACCATTTTGCCCCCACGGATCTCGTAGGCAATCTCCGTCCCAAACTGGAAATTGAGCCGCTTGTCGTCTATGGACCAGGAGCGGTTCATCTCCATATAGACACCCTCGTCGGTGTCGGCGACCAGGTCCTCAAAGGTCCACTCTCCCGGCTCCAGGTTGATGTTGGTCATCCGGACCAGGGGGATGCGGTCCCAGCCGGAGGCGCGCATGGCGCCGCCGGAACGGGCATGGGCGGGGTCCAGGCCGCGCAGGCGGGCCAGCCGGACCGCCGTCTCCCGCGAACTGAGGTAGCCGACAAAGATGCCCTCCCGCACCAGGGGCACCCGCTGGGCCGGGACCCCTTCGTCATCATAACCGAAGGTTCCCAGGCCGCCGGGGATCGTTGCGTCGGCGGTCAGGCTGACGATGGGGGAGCCGTAGCGGAAGGTGCCCAATTTCTCCGGGGTGAGGAAACTGGTGCCCGCGTAGGCCGCTTCGCTGCCGAACACCCGGTCCAGTTCCGTGGGGTGCCCGCAGGACTCGTGGACCTGCAGGGCCAGTTGGGTGGGCCCCAGGATCAACGTGGTAACCATCGCGGGGCAGGGGTCGGCGGTGAGCAGCGCGACGGCCTCTTGGGCAATCCGCTCCGCGTTTCCGGGCAGGTCCATTTCCAGGACGACCTCCCAGCCGCCCGTGCGCTGGTCCCGGGCGAAGGAGTTGGGGTAGGAACGCTGCTGCATGTCCTGCTCATCCACCGCGTAGGCGACGATGCCGCCGCCGGTCTCCACGATTTCCTGCTCAATGTAGGAGCCCTCGGTGCTGGCGAAGGTCTTGTTCTCCCGCCAGGCGACGACGGCCCCCCGGGCCACCCGAATCCCGGGCACCCGCCGCATGGCCTCGTCGGCCGCCAGGAGCAGGCCGATTTTCTCCTCCACGGGGACGGAGAAAGGGTCTATCCGGAACGGGGTCCGGTAGGTATCCACGTGGACTTCCGGCGGGCCCAGGTCCACGGGCTCCCGCAGCGCGGTGGCGCTGGCCCGGGCGATGCGGACCGCTTCGGCGGCGACCCGCTCCACCTCCTGGCGGGTCAGTGTACTGCTGGCGGCGAAGCCCCAGGCGCCGTCGGCGACGACGCGGACGCCGAAGCCGTGGGTCTCCGCCTCCGAGAGATTGCTGACCGCGCCGTTGCGCACCTCCACTTGCTGAGTGCGCCGATGGACGATGCGGATGTCGGCATAGGTGGCGCCCCGCAGGCGCGCCGTATCCAGGGCGATGTCGGTGAGTTCTCGCATTATCCACTCTCCTCGTCAGAGAGATAATCGGTTCCCTTCCGCGTCAATGGCATCCAGGATGTCTCTGAGGCGCTCCCGAGGGTCTCTCATAGTGGAACAGCCTCCCGCAACACATGCTCCCGAACCCGGGCCTTCAGAGCACGCTCCGTCACCACATCCACGGAACAGCCCAGCAAGGCCTCCAGTTCCATTTGCAACCCACCCAGGTCCAGGAGCGACCGCCCTGGCTCCATTTCCACCAGAAAATCTACATCGCTTTGTCCGTCTGCTTCTCCACGCGCCACAGAGCCGAAAACCCGTACCTTTCGGGCCCCGTATTTGGCCGCAATCCGGAGAACCTCTTCTCGTTTCCCGGCCAACATTTCCACCTGTCCCATACTGCCTCCTCTCGTTGCCCGGGACCAGTAAAATCTCTGTGTCCTCTGCGCTCTCTGCGGTGAAATCTTACAGGATAAATCCTGCGCTACAAATCCTGCGGCGCGCGGGCGATGAGGACGGGCCGGCCTGCTGCCTCCGCCACCTCCACGGCGACGTTGGGCCGGTAGAGCCGCCGCAGGGAGCGCGCCGCGTACGGTGAGCCCACGCCCACCAAATCATAGTCCCCCTCCCGAATCTCGCGCAGAATTTCGTGGACGACGGGGCCGTGCCGCACGTGCACCTCCGCCGCCACGCCCATTCCCTCCAGCGTCGCCAGCGCCTCCTTCAGCCGCCGGGCCTGAGGAGTATCCGTCTCCAGCAAGTGCGACCAGTGGGCCTTCACCTCGTTCGCCACCGGATACTCCAGCGTGACCGGTTCCACGACGTGGAACAGGGTGACCGTCGCCCCGAAGGCCCGCGCCAGCCAGCCCCCCGTCCGGATGACCCCCTCCGCGTACCGCAGGCCTCCCGTACAGAGGAGCATCCGCTCCAGCCGCCGATGGGTCTCGGTGATATGCAGGACCGGCGCCTCCACAACGGCCAGAATCCGGGAGAGGGCATAGGCCCACGCCAGCCGGCCCACCATCGGCCCCACCACCGTCAGGCGTTCGGGTGCCTCCTCGGCGATAGCCTGTTCCAGTTTCCCCTCCCGCAGGACGGAGCAATAAGGGACGGCCGCTTCCTGAAGACTTCGCCCCGTCTCTTCCAGAAGGGCCTCCACCTGCGGACGACGGGCCGGTTTCTCTACCACCCCCAGCAGGACGACCTCCCGAAACGCCGCCCGCGCAGTACCGACCTCTGCCAGCCAGGCCCCGTATTCCAGCGCTGGCCGGGTATCAGGATGTCCGTTAGTACAAAGCAACAGGTCCATTGGAGAACCCGACCTCATCGGAACAACCAGATGCCCACCAGTCCGGCCGCCAGCAGGACCAGCGCGGGCGGGACTTTGAGTTGAAAAGCGATGAAACTGGCCACCGCCAGGATGACCGCCCTCCAGTTGCGGGCGTCCTCGCCGAAGATTTTCCAGGCTACCAGAAGCATCAGGACGGCGACGGCGGGGGCCAGTCCCTGGACGAAGTTGCTGACCCAGGCCTCGCCCCGAATCCGTTGCAGGACGGAGACAATCGCCAGCATCAGGACGGTGGGCGGCAGGATGGAGCCCAGGAGCGCCACCAGCGCGCCGGGCAGTCCCCCCACCGAATATCCGACAAACATGGCCAGTTGGAGCGCGTCGCTGCCAGGCAGGACGCTGGAGAAGCCGACGGCCTCAATGAACTCCTCCTCGGTCATCAGGCGACCCACCGCCTCTTTGTACAGCAGGCCCGAAGAGGCTGGGCCGGAAGTGGTCAGCAGGTTAACTTTGATAAAGAGCCAGAACAACTGGAGCCACCTGTCCATGCTCTCCTCCCTCCCGTGCGGCGCAAACGTTGCGACCTGAAAAATGATTCCAGCAGCCGCCGCTGCGCTCCACGGGGCGGGGCCCCTCATCCACGCCGCGAACGGCTCGCTGCCTGGCGGGCCGTGTCCCTCACCCATCCCCTCGCCCCCCTCCC
>JAGHZG010000200.1 GCA_017743275.1 Chloroflexota bacterium
CCCTGCCCCTCATCATCGCCCTGACCCTCTGGGTGGGCGCGCGGAACCCGACCCGGCTGAGGTGGACGTGCCAGAGGGTGACGGAGAGGATCGCGGCCGCCAGCAGGCCCACGCGACGGGAGAAGAGGGCCCGTCCTGCCGCCGCCGTCGCCGCGATGGTGAGCAGACCGACGAAGGCGGAGGTCAGCCGCAGGGCGAAGGGGCTCCGCCCCAGAAGGCCAATCGTCCCGGCGGCCAGGTAGATAAAAAGAGGCTCCCGGCCGTTGTTGGCGGGGAAGTAGACCTGCAGGCGCCCCTGGAGGATGTCCACCGCGTCCAGGCCGTAGTAGGCCTCGTCGTGGTAGAGGCCGGGGGGCACCTGCCCCAGGGCCGGGAGCCGCAGCGCGGCAGCCAGAAGCAGGATGAGGGTCCCGGCAAAAATGAACGCTACTGATGCTGGGGGGTTATTCCGATAACACACTGGCTATTCTGCGTCCTCCAATCGCACCCGGAGATTCAGGAACCAGACGCCGTCGTGCTCGTGGACCGTCGGGGCGTCGGACGGTGGGTCGGCCCGCAGCGGTTGGCGGAAGAGGGGGCCGTCGGTGACCAGGGTGTGGTACTCACCGTGCTCGCCGCAGGGGTGGGCGCCGCGCGCGGTCATCTCCGCGACCAGTTCCCGGTCCAGCGGCCGCCCCAGGAACGCGGGGTCCAGCCAGGTGGCCACGACAATGGCCCGGAATCCAGCCTCCCAGAACTCCTCCAGCAGGGCCCAGGGGTCCGCCTTCCAGAGGGGGAGGAGCGGCACCAGGCCCACCTCCGTACAGACCCGCTCCACCCAGGCCCGGTGCTCCTCCAGGTCCATATCGCCGAAGACGCCGCCCTCCACACACGCGGCCCGGAGAGTCCCCATCGCGTCCTTGAAGTTGGCCTCGTACTCCTCCCAGGACGTATGGACCTGGATCAGGGGCAGGCCCATCGCGTGGGCCTGCAGAGCGACCACCTCGGGGGGAAAGCCGTGGGAGCGGACGCGGCTTCCGTCCTCGGCGACAGTGTTGAGCAGATAGACCAGACGGTGGCCCTGTTGGCGGGCCCGGTAGGCCGCCAGCGCGCTATCTTTCCCACCACTCCAGGAGACAAAGAGGTTCATTCTTCCAGAAGATGGACGTTGGGGATGCGGCCCTGTACAGCCTGGAAGAGACGGCGGTCGGCCGTCCCGAATTCCGCGTTCAGCCAATGGGTCAGGGCCAGGTAGTGGGCGTCATAGACGGCAGGAAGGCCGGATTCATGGGCCATCCGAATCGCCCGGAGGTGGAGGGCCGGGTCGCCATAGAGGGCTATCCCCAGCCGGAAAGTCTGCTCCATCAGGGCCTCTACCCCTTCGGGGCGCAAATAGCCGTGGGCTGCGTAGCGGTAAAGGGCGTTGGCGACTGCGTAGGGCAGGAGCGTCGGCGCGACCAGCCGCTGCCCGTCTTCCATCCAGGAGCAGTACAGCCGGACCGCCGGTTCCGCATCGCTTTGGGCCTGAAGGAGACGGACGATAAAACTGGCGTCAACGCAAACCGGTGAGTTGGCCAAGGCGCTCCTCCCGCAGTTCCCGGATCACGTCCTCCGCCGGGGGCAGGGCCTCCCCTTCCTGAACTCTCCACATCTCGCGCGCCAGCTGAATTCCCTCCGTCAGTATCACCTTCCAGTCTTGCGGCCGGGCCATGGTTTGCAGGCGCTGGTAGTCGTCGTAGGAAAGGAGCACGACGCACGGGTGTCCTCTCCGCTCCACGAGAATCCGTTCCCCCCGCTCCACCACCCGCCGTATGAGGGCACCAAAGTGGACGCGTGCTTCTACGGCACGAACCCGATGTTCCATTCTGCCTCCTGTTGATCAAACTTTTGATCAATTATACCCCTGACTTCACCTGGGGCAAGGGAATTCTCCAAACCACCCACAGGTCCGGCAGTGGTGGGCGTCCGGGGGAAGGCCCGCGCCGCAGTGGGGGCAGGAGACCTCTCCTGGTCCGGGCGGGGGAATCTTCCCCACCACCTGGCGGTAAATCCGATAATAATACGGCTGGTCGCAACTGATCAGTCGGACCGGCACCGCCCAATCTTCATCCGTCAACATCCCGATGACCTTTTCCCGCAACTGGCTGAAACCGGTCCCCACCTCTATGGGCCGTTTGCTCTGCCAGCAGAGTGGGGACGGCAGGTTCCCCTCAAAGGCTCTCCGCAGGACCCACTTCCCGAATCGGACCCCGTTCTCCTCCCGGACCTTCAGTTCTGGGGGAATGGAGAGAGCCAGGTCCACCACCGCCGGGTCCAGATACGGCTGGCGGACCTCCATCCCGAACCACTGGCCGAACTCGCCGGACGAGAAGCGCATTCGTCCGGCCAGCCAGGGGATGTAGGTCGCCAGGTCCCGGTCAAACATATAGGAGTATCCCGCGAACAACTCGTCGGCGCCGTCGCCGGTCATTGCTGTCTCAAACCCCAGGGAGCGGGCCTCGGCGAAGGCGAAATAGAGGGCCAGGTCGTTGGGGAGGGCGGGGTCAAAACTGCGGCGGATGCGGACGACCTCGGGGATCGCGGCCAGCGCCTCGTCCGCCGAGACCCGCCGGACGATGAGGGAGCGCCCCAGGGCCCGGGCGGCTGCCTCCGCATACGGCAGGTCCTCCCCGCCGTCCTCCAGGCAGATATGCAGGAGCGGCGTGGTCGGGGAGAGGACGGCCAGGATAGACGTGTCCAGTCCGCCAGAGAAGAAGAGGACATCGGCCGGGTTCCGCCAGACGGCATCCCGCAGGCATGACCGCAGCGTCTCCAGGATCCTCTCCACCGTCAATCTCCATACCGGCGGCGCATCTCTGCAGAGACTGCTGCCGTCAGCGCAAAGATCCGCTCTACCAGGTCCGGGCTCAGCGTCCCGGTTCCGCAGGAGGGAGTGATCAGCGAGGCGGAGAGCACTTTCTCAAAGGGGATGCCCTTGCGGACCAGCAAATTCATCGCCTGGTGCAGGCGGTCCACCAGGCTTTCGGTGGTTTCGTTCAGGGCCGCTTTGCTGGTGGGAACGATGCCCCAGGCGATCATCCCCCCGCGCTCCAGGAAGGTGTGCACGTCCTCCGGGTAGAGGGCCAGATTCTCCGCATATCCGTAGGCGTCCAGGCTGAGTATGTCTATGGGGGTTTCCATCAGGAGTGGCCAATCGGCGTTGGCGCAGCAGTGAACGCCCTTGAGCCCCCTGATCGCGCTCAGAACCTCTGTCAGCAGGGCCTGGGCTTGCTCCCGTCCGAGGGGGAGATAGGCAGAGCCGACCGCGGCCACATAGGGGTCGTCCACAAAAAGCATCACGCTGGGACAGACTTTCCGGAGTTCCCGCTCCTGCCAGGCCGCTTTCATAGCCAGGTGTTTGACCAGCGCGTCGGCCAGGACGTCATCATAGAGAATGGGGCGCCCCCGCGGGTCCATCACCATCATCCCCCAGCAGACCGGACCCACGATTTGCCCCTTCAGCGCCAGAGGCGGCTGGGAAAGGGCCGCGACGTCCTGAAGGAACCGACGGAATCCGGCGGCGTATGCGTCGCTCACCGTGGCAAATTCCAGATTCTGTTCCAGATAGGCGCTGTAGAGATGCTCCAGTTCCGCGGTCAGGTCCTGGCTGGTATCCACGTAGACCTTTTTCTCCCCGGCATCCACGACAACCCCCGGAAACCCCTCGCTGAACTGGACCAGCATGTTTTCCAGAAAGGAGCGCCGGGGCAACTGAGGCCAGGCCGGGATGTCCGGAAAATATTCCAGGACTTTCTGGACCGCTTCCGCCGGGTCGGTGTGGGGTGTGCTGCCGATGGGGAGAGTTTGGAGCGCCAGGGCTGGGAATGCCATCTTTTTCCTCCAGTGGAAAGTGGTTATTCCGATGCTCACACCCCCCGGGGCAGAATGGCCGGACGGCCCCCATTGTCGGGTCTGGGGAAGACCGCCACGGCGTCTCCGTAGACGGCGGTCAGTCGCTCCCGGCGCAGGACATCCTTCGGGTCGCCCAGCGCTACCAGTGTGCCATCCACGATCAGCGCCAGCCGGTCAGCGAACGTCGCCGCCAGGTTCAGGTCGTGCAGGACCACCAGGACAGCAATCCCGCACTCCATCGCCATCCGGCGGATCAGAGTGAGAACCGCGACCTGATGATGGATGTCCAGATGGGTCGTCGGTTCGTCCAGCAGAAGGCAACGGGGCTCCTGAGCCAGCGCGCGGGCCAAAAGGACCCGCTGCCGTTCCCCGCCGGAGAGTTCGCCGATCAACCGGTCTGTCAGTTCGGCCATACCCACCCACTCCAGCGCGCGGCGGGCCGCCGCCCGGTCGGCCTCCCGGGGCACCCCCAGAAAACCCAGATAGGGAGTCCGCCCCAGGAGCACACTCTCCCAGACGGTGAAGGTCGGGGGGATGTAGGCGCCCTGGGGGACCAGGGCCACGTGCCGGGCCAGTTCACGCGGCGACCACTGGCTCGGCGGTCGGCCGAAGAGGCGCACCGTCCCCAACCCGGGCCGGAGAAACCCTGCCGCCAGCCGGATCAGCGTGGATTTCCCCGCCCCGTTGGGGCCGATCAACCCCAGCACCTCCCCGGGCATCAACCGGAGCGAGACCCCCCGCAAGACGGGCCGCCCGTCATAGGCAAAGGTCAGATTCTCCATTTCCAGGGGTACCATATCTCACCTCTACAGGTC
>JAGHZG010000201.1 GCA_017743275.1 Chloroflexota bacterium
AACGGAGACTGCCCGGGCCCTCGCCATCGGCGTCGGCGGGACGGCGGCCATGGCGGTGGCGGTGGTGGCGGGCGTCTGGTCGGGGGCGTATGCCACTCTGGGCGAAGATGCCCGCCGCCGCGCGTCGTTCACCTGGTGGGTGGTTAACCGGTTGCTCTTCCTGGCCGCCGCCACGTCCTTTCAGGGCTTCCTGCCCTTCTTCCTGATGTGCGCCTTCGGCGTGAGCGCCGAGGAGGCCGCCGCGATGAACGGCAATCTGATGAGCGTTATCGGTCTGCTCATCCTGCTCTCGGCGCTGGTGGGGGGCCCGGTCGCCGACCGCCTGGGCAAACGGCGGGTGGTCCTTTTCAGCGGACTGGTGGCGGCCGTCGGCGGCGCGGCTGCCCTGGGGGCCATCTGGATGCCCAGCATGGCCATCCTCTACCACGACGACCTGGACCCATATTGTTTTGATTTTGACGACTTGTTCGCCGCCGCGCGCGAGCCGAAGGAGGTCTGGCGCCTGCCCGAAGTCGGGCACACCCAGGCCAGCGAGGTCTACCCGGAGGAGTTCTACCGCCGCGTGGTGGGGTTCTTTGACCGGTATCTCTGCGCCGACCTCGCCTCGCTGTCTCGCTCCTGAACGAAGTTCATAAAAGAATATATTTTTCATTGCGGCGGCTTCGCCGCCGCAATGAAAAATATATTTCCTTTACACCCGCGGGCGAAAAAGCCAGGCTTGAGGGAGAGGGGCTGGGGAAGAGGTATGATGTGGCGGCGGCCAGAGGCCGCCGCCCCCAAACCCTATACCTCTCGGCAGTGGAAAGCGGTCACGTCCTCTGGCCTTGCCAGGCGGCGCAGCCAGGGCACCTGGTCAAAATCGGGGTCAAAACTGGCGATTGCCGGAATACTGCGCTCCCGGCAGGCCAGCGCAATCAACGCGTCGTTGAAATTCAGCGCACCCGCTGAAGAACGAATCAGCGCCAGCGCTTCTTCATAGAGGCGAGGCGTGGCACATCGGGCAGTGTCCAGGTAATCATCTCCTGAGGCACGCGGTGACTCAGTCGGTCCAACAGCACACTAACTTCTGCAACAAGATTCTTCTCGTGCAGACGACGTATGGCAGCGCGGACGGCTTCGGCGACCGCGCAGTCGCAGTCAAAGTAAAAGAGTTCGCCGCCTGTCGCAAGAAGAGCGCTTTCCAGGGCCAGGGCCTGATCTCGCCAGAGATCGCGCGGGTTGATAAGAGCCACCAGCACCGATGAGTCCACAGCGATGAGCACCTTACACCTCATCATAAAGGGCTTCTGTATCGGCCAGCGCGTCGCCTTCGTATCCTTCGGCGAGCAAATTTACCCACCTTCTGAGGCTTGAAGCCGGCACAGGCACCGTCGGATACAGATACGGCGCGCCCTGCGATTTGACGACCGTCTCCACTACCTGCCCTTTCTGCGCCAGTTCGTACACAAACCGGACGAACTGCTCTACAACAGCCAGGCTTTCCGGCGGCAGTTTTTCCAGCAAAGATAGGATGCGGCTCTGGACCTGTTCCGCATATACGCTCATCGTGCCACCCCCTGTAATCAATTCTAACACGTTCTCCTGTTTTGACAATTCATGGCCCTGCACCTGCACTTTCCCGATGACGGCTGGGAGCGCATCGCGCGCGATGGGTCCGCCTGGTGGGCCGGGGAACTGGACCGCCCGCTGGTGGTGCTGGAATGCGTGGAGCCGGAGGACCGCCGCAAACCGCACTTCGCCAGCACCTTTCTGGGCAACTTCCCGCCGGACATCCCCGCCGACAACATCCTGGACCTCTTCGTCCTGCGTCTGGAGGCCACCCACTACCTGGGCGACGCCTTCCCTCGCTTCTGGCCGAATTTCGGTCCGGGCATCGTCGCCGCCTTCGCCGGGGCGCAGGTCCACCCCGCCGCCGACACCACCTGGTTCACCCCTGCCCATACCGGCCCGATCGCCGACCTGCACGTCTGCGTGGACTGGGAAAACGTGTGGTGGCAGCGGGTATGGGAGATCACCCGGGCCGCTGTGGCCCGCTGGGGCGGGCAACTGACGGTGGGGTTCACCGACCTGGGCGGCAATCTGGACATCCTGGCCCACCTGCGCGGCCTCTGGCAACTGATGATAGACCTGGCCCGGACGCCGGAGGAGGTGGACCGTCTGGTGGGGGAGACGACGGCGGCCTGGCTGGCCTGCTACGACCGTCTCTATGGCCTCATCGCGCCGGCCGGGCGAGGCGTCACCGCCTGGGCGCCCTGCTGGTGGCCGGGCCGGGGCTACATGCTCCAGAGCGACATCTCGTACAACATCTCCCCGCAGATGTTCGCCCGCTTCGTCCTGCCGGACCTGGAAGCCTGCTGCGCAGCCCTGGACTACGCCTTCTACCACCTGGACGGGGTCGGGCAACTCTGCCATCTGGACCTGCTCCTCTCGCTCCCGCGGCTGCGCGGCATCCAGTGGGTGCCCGGCTACGGGAAGCCCGGGCCGGAGCAGTGGCTTCCGGTGCTGCAACGCATCCGGGAAAGCGGCAAACTCTGCCAGGTGACGGTCTCGCCGGAGGGCGCGCTGACCATCATCCGGGCGCTGGGGGGCAAAGGTTTCTGCTTCATCATTGACGAACCGCCGCTGACCCCCGCCGAGGGCGCCGCCTTCCTGCGGGAATTGGATGAAACCACAAAGACACGAAGTTAATTGTTAATTTTTTAATTGTTAATTCCCGATGAACATCCCCAACCTGGTGCTGACACTGCTGACCCCTCGTTGCGTCCCACCGGTGTTCCTGCGGGCGGCCATCCGTCTGGCCGTGGCGCTCCTGCGCTGGCGGCAGGCACGGGAGGACCGCCGCCAGGCCGCCGCGCCGCCGCCCTATCCTGCTCCCGCCGGACCGCTCTATCTGGTGGACGGCTACCACGGTGGCGTCGTCTTCTGGGACTGGCTGGCCCTGCCCGGCGGCGGCCTCTGGTACCTCTACAACTGGCCGCTCTGCCTGCGACCGGCCCTGGAACGGGCCCTGCGGGACGACCGTTTCCGGATCACGCTGGACCTGGACGGCTGGACGTACGAGGACATGGCGGTCCGGGCGCCCGAGGCCATCTGGCAGATGCGGGAGGCGCTCCGGCTGGGCCAGTTGGAGGTCGTGAACGGCACCTACGGCCAGCCGCTGGCCCTGTCCGTCAGCGGCGAGTCGTTCATCCGCCAACTCTTCTATGGCCTGGAGGCCATCGGGCGGGTGCTGGGGGCCGAGGTGACCGTCTTCTACTCCCAGGAGCCCGCGTATTTCCCCCAGTTGCCCCAGATTCTGCGGAGGTTTGGCTTTCGGGGCGTGATCCTGCGCACCCAGTGGGCGGCCTTCGGCACCGACCCGGCCTGTGATGCCGCCGTCGTCCGCTGGCAGGGGCCCGACGGGAGCACCATCCCCGCCGTCCTCCGCTACACCTTCCGGCGCTACGACCGCCTGCGGACCGAACATCCGGGCCTGCCGCACATGGCCCTGGCTGCCGGGGAGCGGGCGGACTGGGAACCGGAGAGCCTGGCGCCCTTTGAGCGGGCCGCCCGGGAGCGGGGCATCGCCCATCCCCTGGTCACCGACCTGAAGGACGTGAACCTGCCCGACGCCCCCCTACCCCACGCCCTGGCCCTGGCCGCGACCCCCAACGTCCGTTTCGTCACCCCCACGGAGTACTTCGCCCTGGCGGGGGAGGAGGGGCCAACGGTGGCGTACGCGCCGGACGACATCCCCAGCACCCTGCCGTGGGGCCTGCAGGCGGAGGGACTGATGCGGGCCCGCGTGGCGGCGGAGCGCGCGCT
Organism: Chloroflexota bacterium; assembly: GCA_017743275.1. Classification (GTDB taxonomy): domain Bacteria; phylum Chloroflexota; class Anaerolineae; order B4-G1; family DUEL01; genus SpSt-77. The sequence goes on from JAGHZG010000201.1 coordinate 3,805, forward strand.
GCTGACGGCGGAACGGCTGGACGTGGTAGCCTTTCTGCTGGGCCGGGAGAGCCAGGAGGAGAAACTGGCACAGGCCTGGCGGGACCTCTGTCTGGCCCAGCACCACGACCTGCACGTCTGCGGGCCGTGGCACTCCCGGCGGCACAACTGCTCTATGGCCGAGGTAGGAGTGGAGTACGCCGAACGGGCCCGGCGGGCCGCCGGGGAGGTGACCCAGGCCGCGCTGGCCCATCTGGCGGAGGGGACAGGGGGCGACATTCTGGTCTTCAACCCGTCCCCCTGGCCCCGGCGGGAGTACGTGGAGGTTCCGGTAAATCGCAGGATAAATCCTGCGCTACAAATACTGGTTGACGATGCGGGAGAGGTGCCCTGTCAGTGGGTCCCTGCCGGAGACGGCGACTGGCGGGTGGGCTTTGCCCTGGACCTGCCCCCGCTGGGATACCGATGCCTGCGCTGGGTTCCGGACCAGACCGCAATGGAGACGGAACCGTTCCAGAACCCCTGGTACCGGGCAACTGTCCACTCCGACGGCAGTTTGAGCCTGGAAGCGGACGGTCAACCGCTGATCACTGCCGGGGGTTACCTGACTGTCTGGCGGGACGGGGCGTGGTACGATTCCCGCTCCTCTGTCCGGCGGGTGGAAGTGGCTGAAGAGGGCCCGGTCTACCGCCGTTACCGGATAGAGGGGGAAATTGCCGGCATCCCCTTCTGCCAGACCGTCACCCTCTACCGGACTCTGCCCCGCATAGACGGGCGCGTGGTGCTGGATTTCGGAGACGGGACCTGCGGCTCCGGCGAGACGGCGGGCCACTCCCACCCGGCGGCATCTCCCTGCCCCCCTGGGGCA
>JAGHZG010000202.1 GCA_017743275.1 Chloroflexota bacterium
AGGCTGAATAGTTACCCTTCGTGTTCTTCGTGGATCAGGGATTATCCGACGATGATCTCCCCGCCGTCCACCGGGATGACCGCACCGCTGATCCAGGTGACCGCCGGGTCGGCCAGGGCAACCAGGACGGCCGCCACGTCCTCCGGAGTGGTCAGCCGTCCCCCGGGATTCCGCTGCAAGGCCTCCTGCATCCAGTGTTCGTGCCCGGGAATCGCCCGCAGGGCCGGGGTATCCGCTACCCCCGGCCGCAGGCAGTTGACGGCGATCCCGCGCGGCCCCAGTTCCAGGGCCAGTTGGCGCACGTGGCTTTCCAGCGCGGCCTTGGCCGCGGAGACCGCTCCGTAGGGCACGACCACCCGCTCCGCCCCCGCGCTGGAGAGGGCATACACCCGGCTGCCCCTCTGCAGCAAATTCCGCCGGACCAGCCCCTGCACCCAGTAGACCAGACTGTGGGCCATCACCCGCAGGGTCATATCCATCTGCTCCTCGGTGATTGCCCCCTGCGGGTCATCGGAGATGAAGGGGAGAAGGGAGCCGAAGGCCAGGGAGTGCAGGACGAAGTGGATGCTCTTCTCCGTATCCTGGGAGAGGACTTCCTGAATGCGGTCCAGGACCTGCTCTCGTTTCCGGGCATCGGCGGCGTTGGTGTTGAAGAAAACGGCCCGCCGGCCGGCCGCCTCAATATCCGCGATGACCTGCTGGGCCCGGTCCAGCGTGGCCCGGGTATCCAGGTGGACGCCGAAGATGTTCATCCCCGCCCGCGCCAGTGCGCGGGCCGTTGCCGCGCCGAATCCGCTGGAAGCGCCCAGGATGAGCGCCCACCGACCCGCCAGTTCGCTTTTGCTCATTGCGGCCTCCTCCGTGCAAAGGATAGGTGGTGACACTAATAATAACACCGATGCTGGTCTGAGGCAACACGCCAGCAGGTGGAAATCGGACACGGATCAGCACAGATTTGTACGGATAGACACGGATAAAAAATCCGTGAAAATCCGTATCATCCGTGTCAACCCGTGTCTTGTTCAGGAAACATTTGCCCCTTCCACCATCCGCGCTTATAATTGCAGAAGACACCAGGATCCCATCATAACCAGTCCAATCTCCCTTCGCGAGGCCGACATGTACCGGATTCCCTACAGTAAAACCTACCTGGAGTTCACGCTGCCCGCTGGGATGCGGGCAACGGTTGTGGAGTCCCGCCCGGTGCCGCCGCTGAGCGACCCGGAGGCGGCCGTGGCCGAGGCGCTGGCCCGCCCCATCGGTTCGCCGCCCCTGCGGGAACTGGCCCGGCCCGGCGACCGGGTCTGCATCGTCTTCACCGACATCACCCGTGCCAGCCCGGACCACATCCTGGTCCCAGCCCTCCTGCGGGAACTGGAGGCCGCCGGCGTCCGGGATGAGGACATCACGCTGCTGTGCGGCATCGGGATGCACCGACCGTCCACCCCGGAAGAGAAGGTCGCCAAACTGGGTGCGGACGTCGTCGCCCGCTACCGGGTCATAGACAACGAGCCCCGCAACCCCCAGGCGCTGGTAGACCTGGGCGTCACCCCCGGCGGGGTGCCGGTGCAGGTCCATCGCGCGGCGGTGGAGGCGGACCTGCTGGTCGCCACCGGCATCGTGGAGCCCCACCAGTACGCGGGCTACTCCGGCGGCCGCAAGACGGTGGCGGTGGGGGCGGCCGGAGAGGCACTCATCGCCCACACCCACGGCCCGGCCTTCGTAGACCACCCCGGCACCCGCCTGGGCCGCATTGAGGGCAACCCCTTCCACGAAGCGGTCACCGAAGCGGCCCGCCGGGCCGGTCTGCGCTTCATCCTCAACGCGGTCATGGACGACGAACACCGCATCCTCCAGGTGGCCGCCGGGGACCCGGAGGCGGCCTTCGTGGAACTGGTGGCCTTCGCCCGCACCGTGTACGAGGTCCCCATCCCCCATCAGTACGACGTCGCCATCGGCGGCGTGGGGTACCCCAAAGACACCAACCTCTACCAGGCCAGCCGGGCGCCGTCGTACCTGCACTTCGCCCCGACCCCCGTCGTCCGGCGGGGAGGCTACTACATCATCCCTGCCCGCTGCGAGGAGGGGGCCGGAGAGGGCGTGGGCGAACAGCGCTTCTTCGCGGCTCTGCGGGACGCCCCGGATGTCCAGTTCGTCCTGGACGACGCCCGCCGCCACGGCTACCCGCCCGGCCAGCAGCGGGCCTTCGTGATCGCCAAAGTGCTGGAGGAGGCACGCATCATTATCGTCGGCAGCGAACATCCGGACATCGTGGCGGCCTGTAAAATGATCCCCGCCGCCACAATGGACGAAGCGCTGGAAATCGTCACCCGGGACCTGGGGCCCGACCTGGACGTCCTCATCGTCCCCCACGCGCTGCTGACCCTGCCGGTGGTCACGCCATCGTAGTCTACTGTAGGACAACTGCGAGCAGTTGTCCTACAAATTTAGGGCAAACGGTGCGTTTGACAATACGGGACAAACCGGTATAATGAGAGCGGCACACCCTCTTTTGAGGAAAGACGTCTGTCCCCGCTCCCCTCTTCCGGCAACAGTCGTCCTTCCCGAAAGCGCCCGTGTGACCCCCTGTCTGGAAGGAGTCCGATGAACGAGTACGTATTATCCCCGGAAGAGGTCTCCCCTCAGAGCATCAAGGCCGTTTTTGACGACGCGCTGATCAGTGCCACGCTGACCGCCGACGACAAGGTCTGTGTGAACGAGGAGGGGATCAAGGTCTTCATCTCGGTGGAAGAGGACAAGCAACTGCTGACGTTCTTCCTGCTCTTCGGCTGGCGGAGGGGAACCCGCCCTGAGGACCAACTGGAACTGACCAACACGCTGAACCAGAACGTGGTCTTTCTCCGGGCGTGGGCATTCCCCGAAGGCATCGTCCTGGACTATGCCCTGCCCTACGACGGCGGGTTGCTCCCCCAGCAGGTCCTCAGCGCCTACCAGTGGCTCCGACGGACCGCTATCTGGGGCATCCAGCAGTACGACCAGAAACATATCGTTGCCTGAAGTCAAGGCAAGGTGACAGTCACCTTTCAGGTGACTGTCACCTCCCCTGACGATGTGCGCCGTCTCGCTCCCCCCGTGGCCCTGGAACGTGGTACGCCAGGTCGCGGCTGAACGGGGCGTCCAGGTCTGGCCGGTCGGCGGGTGTGTGCGGGACCTGCTCCTGGGCCGGCCCCGCCACGACTGGGACTTCGCCGTGGACCGGGACGCGCTGGGGCTGGCCCGCGCCGTCGCCGACGCGCTGGGAGGGGCCTTCTACCCCCTGGACGAAGAACGGGACACCGGACGGGTGGTGGCCCGGCACGAGGGTCGGCAGGTGGACCTGGATTTTGCCCGCCTTCGGGGCCCCGACCTGGAAAGCGACCTGCGCAACCGGGATTTCACCATCAACGCGCTGGCCGTCGGGCCGGACGGGGAACTGATAGACCCCACCGGTGGCCTGACCGACCTGGAGGCCCGCCGGGTGCGGGCGGTGGGGCCTCAGGCTTTTGACCACGATCCCCTCCGCATGCTGCGCGCCATCCGCATCGTGGCGGAACTGGGCCTGCGGCTGGAGGTGCGGACCGCCCAGTGGATCATAGAGCGCGCCGGGCAACTCCCCCGCGTCTCCCCGGAGCGCATCCGGGACGAGTTCGTCCGCCTGCTGAACGCCCGCTCCGTCGCCTACCACCTGCAAATGCTGGACGAACTGGGCCTGATGAGGCCCATCCTCCCCGACGTGGAGGCCCTCCGGGAACAACGCCAGACCCCGCCCCACCGCCACAACGTCTGGTGGCACACGCTGATGACGGTGGACGCGGCGGAGAACATCCTGCGCCTGACCGGTGTGGTTGGCGGAGAACGGGAAACGCTCTACGCGGACGCGCCCGACCCGGCGTGGGATGAGGTCCGGGAGACGCTGTCCTCCTTCGCCTCCGCGCTGGTCCGGCATCTCCGCAGGCCGATGACCGCCCCCCGCTACCGACGGACGCTCTTCCTCCTGGCCGCGCTGCTCCACGACATCGGCAAACCCCTCACCGTCACGGAAGAAATGAAGCCGGGGCAGGCCCACCCCGTGCTCCATTTCTACGGTCACGAAGCCGTCGGCGCGCGGCGGGCGGCAGACTGGATGCGCCAGTTCCGTTTCAGCCGGGCCGAGACGGAGTCCGTCGCCGCGATGGTGCGCGCTCACCTGCGGCCCGCCCATCTGGCCGAAACTCCCGGCGGCGTGACGGGGCGCGCCGCTTACCGCTTCTTCCGGGCGACCGGCGAGGCTGGCGTGGAGGTCGTCCTGCTGGCCCTGGCCGACCATCTGGCCATCTGGGGCCCGAACCTGGAGCCCCAGCGGTGGGCCCGTCGGCGGGCGGCGGCCCGCGCGCTCCTGGAGTACTTCTTTACCCGAACCCAGGGGGCGGTCGCGCCTCCGCCGCTGGTCAACGGGCAGGACCTGATGCGGGAATTGAACCTGTTGGAGGGTCCGGAAGTGGGGCGGTTGCTGGAGGCCATTCGGGAGGCGCAGGCCGCCGGTGAGGTCACCACGCGGGAGGAGGCACTGGCCCTGGCCCGGCGGCTGAAATCGGACGACTGACCGCAGACGACGGACGACCGACCACCGACGACGGACGACGGACGACCGACCCCCGACGACGGACGAC
>JAGHZG010000203.1 GCA_017743275.1 Chloroflexota bacterium
AGTCTCGTGGGCTCGGAGATGTGTATAAGAGACAGGCCCGTGCTCTGGACCGTCACCATGCGCGGGCGGCGGTCGCCAATCCAGCCCAGGTGGGCCATCTCCTCAAACGCCTTCCACATCCCCACCAGTCCGGTCCCCCCGCCGGTGGGGTAGATGATGACGTCGGGCAGGTCCCAGTTCATCTGCTCGGCCAGTTCATACCCCATCGTCTTTTTCCCCTCCAGCCGATACGGCTCCTTCAGGGTGGAGAGGTCAAACCAGCCGTGCTCCTGGGCCAATCTCCGGGCCTCCCGGCCGCAGTCGGTGATGAGGCCGTCCACCAGCGTGATCTCCGCTCCCAGCGCGCGGCATTCGGCCAGGAAGGGGGCCGGGACGTCGCGGGGCATGAAGACGTGGAGGCGCAGGCCCGCGCGGGCGGCGTAGGCCGCCGCGGCCCCCGCCGCGTTCCCTGCCGACGGGATGACCATTTCCCGGACCCCCAGTTCCCGGGCCCGGGAGACCGCCACCGCCAGCCCGCGCGCCTTGAAGGAACCGGTCGGGTTGAGGCTTTCCTCCTTGATGTAGAGGTGGGGCATCCCCAGTTCCGCGCCCAGGCGCCGGGCGGGGAGCAGAGGGGTGACCCCCTCACCCAGGGTAACGATGTGGGCCGTATCCCGCACGGGCAACAGGGCCCGGTAGCGCCAGAGGGACGGCTCCGAGCCGATCAGGCGCTCCCGCCCCAACCGCCGCGCTGCGTCCAGGTCGTAGCGGGCCAGAAGCGGTCGCCCGCAATCGGGGCAGGTCTGCCAGAGGCGGTCGGCGTCGTATGTCTTGCCGCAGAGGGAGCATTCCAGGTGGGTCAGAAAGGTCATTGGGGCAACTCCTTTCCTGAGATGTAGTACCGCCGTCCAGTCGGTACAGGCGAACGGCTGCAGGCGGACAACCTGCATTGCAGATAGTGTAGCGCAGGCTGTCAGCCTGCGCCACGGGCTGACCGCTGGCGCTGCGGATCATGTAGTGCAGGCGGGCAGCCTGCGCTATAAAAATGCATACCAGGCCGCCAGGTCTGTAGCGCAGGCTACCGGGCGTGTCCCCATTTTGTCGGGCTGGGCCGCTGGCTTTTCCGCCTGGCCGCATACGGCCTGGCTCACCGGGCTTACCGTTAACAGCGCCATAACCTGCTCTTAACATCTCCTTGACGTCACCCTGGCATACTCATTGTAGATTGCCGCACTGCAAATTCCGGCCTTCATCTCATTCCCTGCTCACAGGTTCATTACATACAGGAGTTACACAGTTGCGCCACTTCCGAACGTGCCAGGCACTTTTGGAAGTGCCTGGCACGTTCTCCCCGCTCCCAACTGCGTAAGTCCTGACATATCAGTGAAAGATTAAGGAGGTCCGTCAATGACAATTAACAAAGAAGAAGCCGGCCGTTTGCCGCCTCGGGTTTTGATAAATAAACTCCATCGGATATACGGCAATCGTCCCATCCAGCGGGACCCCTTCGGGCGGCGAGCGGCGCTGGCCAGCGAGATTGAGCGGGCACTGGCCTGTGCCGGGGGAGCGTCCGTTGCCGCGCCGGAGCCCGATGTCGGAGGCAAGCGATGGTGTCGCTGATCACTCCCTCCCAGACCCAGCCAGTTCCCGGGCAGGTTCTGCCGACCCCGCCCCTCCCCTCCGCCCTGCGGGTCTGGTCTGACCGCGTGGCGGGGATCGTTTCGGCGGTTTTTTCGCCACCCGTGCTGGGCATCGCGATGATCGCTATCGCCGCCGGAGCGACGCGGCGGGCCGCCGCCTGGGCCTGGGCCGGTATCCCTCTGGCACTGAACGTGCTGGCGCCAATCCTCTACCTGATCTGGCTCCACCGACGGGGATTGGTATCCGACCTGGACGTCCAGCGCCGGGAAGAGCGGGCCCGCCCCCTGCTCTTCACGCTGACGTCTATGCTGGCGGCGGCCGCCATTCTCTGGCGAGCGGCTGCCCCTTCTTTGCTGTTGGGCGTCAGCATCGCTCAACTGCTCCAGACCGCGCTGGTGCTGATGATCACATTGCGCTGGAAGATCAGCATGCACGGCGCGGCCAGCGCGGCGTGGCTGACGTTCCTGATCTTTGTGACCGGATGGGCGGCATCTCCGGCGCTGCTGGCCCTTCCGCTGGTGGCCTGGTCGCGCGTCCACCTGGGTCGCCACACCCCAGCGCAGACCGTTGCGGGTGCGGCGCTGGGCGGTCTGGTCATGGGGAGCGTGCTGATGGGGAGCCATCTGCGATGAAGATTCTACTGACCAACGACGACGGCATCGCCGCGCCCGGCCTCTGGGCGGCGGCTCGGGCTCTGGTCAAACTGGGGCAAGTTACCATTGTGGCTCCTGCGGTCAACCACAGCGGTTACGGCGCCGCCCTGTCACCAACCCGCCGGGTGTCCTGTTTCCCGTATCGGCATCCCGATGGCCATCCGGAGAACGTGGCGGCGTATGGGGTCGTCGCCACTCCGGCGACCTGCGTCCACGTCGGTCTGGGAGGCGCTCTGGGCGGCCCCTTTGACCTGGTTGTCAGTGGGATCAACCACGGCGCCAACCTGGGCCGGGACGTCTTCTACTCCGGCACGGTGGGCGCGGCGCTGACGGCGCATCTACTGGGCGTGCCCGCCATCGCGATCTCCCTGGCCGTTGGACCGGGAGAAATGGCACACTGGGAAACGGCCGCCTGGGCGCTGGGTGAGACTGTGCGCCTGTGGCAGGCCACCGCGTCCGGAGCATTGAGCGCGGGCTCATCGCCTCCAACTCTCTTCAACATCAACGTGCCGAACCGGCCCCTCTCCCATCTGGCGGACATCCTGGTCACCATGCCAGCCAGTACTTCCTGCCTGACCCGCTACCGCTTCCACGTTGACCCTCAGGCTGGAGACATCGTCGTCTCCCCCAGCCAGGACGACCCACCGGCGCCCGAACCGGGGACCGATGCCTGGGCTGTAGAAATGGGGTACGTCTCCATCACCCCGCTCCGGGCGTTTCCGAATATACTGGATGTTGTGCCGGGGGACTTCTCGCCCAAATATCTCAGGCTGTCGCTCCCCTCACCGGTTGAGGTGGAGCATGTTTTCGTGGATTGAAGTGCCGATGCGCGTAGCCCTGTTTACCGAAGTTTTTCTCCCCAAGACCGATGGCGTGGTCAACACCCTCTGCCGTCTTCTGGAACACCTGGCGTGGCGAGGACATCGGGCAATCCTGTTTGCCCCCGCGGGCGGTCCGACCCGGTACGCAGAGACTCCGGTCATCGGGTTGCCGGCCATCCCGTTTCCCGTCTATCCGGAACTCCGGCTGGTGCCGCCCGTCGTGGACGTGCGCGACCACCTGGTCGCCTTTGACCCGGATCTGATCCACGTCTTCAACCCGGTGTCGCTGGGGCTGGTGGGCCTGCGCCACGCCCACGAACTGGGTATCCCGGTCGCTGCCTCGTACCAGACCGACCTGCCCGGCTTCATTGCGCGCTGGGGGCTGGGCGCCTTCAGCGAACCGATGTGGGAGTTCCTGCGCCGGGTGCACGACCAGGCCGACCTCAACTTCTGCCCGTCGCACTTCACGTTGCGGGAACTGGAGCGGCGCGGCTTCCGCAACCTGCGCGTGTGGGGGCGCGGGGTGGACGTAGAGCGCTTCCACCCGCGCCATGCCGATCCGCAGTGGCGGGCGCGGCTGAGCGGCGGCCGGCCGGACGCGCCGGTCATTCTCACCGTGAGCCGGCTGTCGCCAGAGAAACGGGTCTCTATGCTCCGGCCCCTGGCCGACGCGCTCCCTCAGGCCCGCCTGGCCATCGTCGGCGACGGGCCGATCCGCCAGATGCTGGAATACCAGTTCGCCGGTACCCCCACCGTCTTCACCGGTTATCTCCACGGGGCGGACCTGGCGGCGGCCTATGCCTCGGCCGACATCTTCGTCCTGACCAGCGCCAATGAGACCTTCGGCAACGTGGTGCTGGAAGCAATGGCTTCGGGCCTGCCCGTGGTGGTGCCCAGTTCCGGCGGTCAGTTGGACTACGTGCACCACGAAGTCAATGGGCTGATCTACCATGAGGACCCGGAGGCACTGATTGCCCAGGTCGCTCGTCTGATCGGGGATCCCCTTCTGGCGCGGCGTCTGGGCGCTTCGGGCCGTGCCTGGGCGGAAACCCGGCGCTGGGAGCATGTGCTGGACGGGCTGATCGCGGACTGGGAGACCATTGTCCATCCGCCGCGGCTGACCCTGCTGGTCGGGAAGGCCCGCGTTGACCCTTCTCTGATCCCCGCGGCCCAGGGAGGCCGGGCTCTTTTTCCTCAGGGCTTGTCAAGGCCCGGATGACTCTACGATGGACTTCATCGGAAATAGGACGCGGATGAACGCGGATGGACGCGGACGAATATGGTTTTTCCTTGACAAAGGCCATAATCCGGGCGTTGCGCTCTAATTTCCGATGAACTCTAATGTAGCGCAGGCTTTCAGCCTGCGCCACGGCTGGCCACCCGCGCCCCAGCGCGCCCTTCCCCTTCACCCTAATCCTCCGGCGGTGTAGCGCAGGCCTTCAGCCTGCGCCACGGCTGGCCACCCGCGTCCCAGCGCGCCTTTCCCCTCCACCCCAATCTCCGGCGGTGTAGCGTAGGCTTTCAGCCTGCACCACTGCAGAGCAG
>JAGHZG010000204.1 GCA_017743275.1 Chloroflexota bacterium
CCGCTCCCCCGGTAACGGGCGACGACGTTCCCCCGCCCCGGCGCGGATTCCAGCACTACCGGGTCGTATCCCTCGGCGGAGAGGACTTCCGCCAGATACTCCGCCGCCGGTTTCTCGTTCCCCGGCGGGTTGACGGTGGGGATACGGATGAGGGCCTGCAGGTGACGGACGGCCTCATCGGTGATGTCGGTCCACTGGATGGTCATTGGGGTTCCCCCAAATGGAGATTCGGATTATCAGCGATCAGTCCTTCCGCACGGGCGGCAGAGACAAGACGATTGTCAGCGGAGAGGAATGTCAGCGGGGATAAAGCCGTAAGACGCAGTGCCTGGTTCGCCAGCAAGGCTGAGGCCAATTGCAGCGCGTCGTAGGCCCGCAGGGGATGACGGTCTACCAGGTCCATAGCCAGGGCGCTGACCTCTGTGCTCACTTCTATCAAACTGTACCGGGTCAATGCATCGTAACGGAGAGCCTGTAGCGCGTCTGCGTAGTCGGGGAGAGACAGATACCCTTCACGGCGACGGCGAGCAATAGCACTGGCAACTTCTACCAGAGTAATGCGCGACGTTAACAGCAGATGGCCGGTTTCCGGAATCGTGATGGACTGTAGCCAGGCACTCCCGGTTTCCGCCACGTAAAGTTTCACCAAAGCGCTGGCATCCAGGTAATATGTGGACATTTTCAGCCCCGATCTTCAATAATGAGATCAGAGAGAGGACCTGCGGCCCCTAAAGTTTGGGCCAGTTCCCGACGGCGCTGTTCAGATACAGGCAGTACGTCCGGGCGAGACGGGCCCGGCTGTACCAGACCCGCAGCGATCAGGGCACGGAGAGCGGGAGTGGCCTCATCTGGCACTTCCGCTTCTGCAGATTCCAGAATCCGCAAGTGGACGGTTTCCCCTTCATTCAGGACGAGCCTGGTAAGGGGGTACAGAGCGCCTTTTTTGTATACGGCTGCAATAATAGGGCCCATTTCCCGGCTCCTTATTTGTGACTTGCCCGAAGGGCTTTTCAATCATAGCACATGCAACCCGATGAGGCAAGCGGGGCCGCGCCGCTTGTAGGACAACTGCGAGCAGTTGTCCTACAATGGACAAGCGTCCCTCACGGCCGGAAGACGGCGACTTTGTGCCCGCCCGCGTCGGTCACGTAGAGGGTGCCGTCGGGGGCCAGGGCAATGCCCATGGGCAGGGCGAAGGACGCGGGGTCAAACCCGAACTGGCCGAAACTGTAGAGGTACTCCCCCTCCGAACTGAAGACCAGCACCCGGTAGTGGCCGGGGTCGGTCACGTACACCCGACCGCTGGAATCCACCGCCAGATAGGGCTTCTCCTCCGCCATGGGGTTGTTCCAGCCGATAATGGGCCACTCCCGGATGGGCTTCCCCTGCGGGTCCAGCACCTGGACCCGGTAGTTCCAGGTGTCGGCGACGTAGAGGTTGCCGTCCGGGCCCACGGCGATGCCCACGGGCTCGCTCAGTTGGCCGGGCGACGACCCCGGCGTGCCCCACATCCGCAGGAAGGCCCCGTCGGCGGTGAAGACCTGCACCCGCTTGTTGCCGGTGTCGGTGACGTAGACCGTGCCGTCGGGCGCGACGGTCACCCCGCGCGGGCCGTAGAAGGCCCCCGGCCTGAGGTCCGCCCCGTAGTTGCTGGAGAAGCCCCACTGGGCCAGGAACTCCCCGTCCGGAGAGAACTTCTGCACCCGATGGGCCCAGAGGTCGGCCACGTAGACGGCGCCATCGGGCCCCACGGCCACCCCCCACGGCTCGCAGAAGGTCCCCGGCGGCGGGGTCTGCTCCGGGCACCTCCCGAAGGTACCCCACGCGGTCACCCACTGGCCCTCGGCGGTGAACTTCTGGATGCGGTGGTTGCCGGAATCGGCCACGTAGACGGAGCCGTCGGGCCCCACGGCGACCCCGCGCGGGCGCAGAAACTGGCCCAGGCCGCTCCCTTCGGAGCCCCAGGTCCGCACCGGCGCCAGTGCCCGCCACCCCGCGGCGTACGGGTCAGCATCCGTCGTCGGCTGTTCTTTCGGCTGCGGCCCCAGCGAGTACTCCCAGAGCCGGTCCACTACGTCCTTGCGGATGTAGAGGCGAAAGTCGGCCCGCAGGGGCCACTTCTCCGGGACGTGCCTCCCGCCCGTAATCTCGTCGTAGAGAGTGTAGTCCATATCGTAGAAAATCCGCCAGAGGGCCAGCCGCTTCTGCCCGTCCGTCAGCCACTCCCAGAGTTTCGCCGGGGTGAGCCGTCGGTAGTCCTCCATGGGCCACCAGAGGAAGAAGTAGTCGTAGCGGTAGTAATTGTCCTCCACATACGGCTCCACCACAGCCCACTGCTCCCGTCCGGCGATGATAACCGTCGCCAGAACCTGCTCGCGGGTAGGCTTTTCGGGATAGTAGCGCGCGTTGGGGTAATCCCGCAGGTACCAGATGAAGGGCCAGGAGCCGTCGGGGCCGTAGGCGACGTCTATCCGGTATGGCCCCCCGGCGACGCGCAGGGAGAGATGTTCTATCTGCTGCATCGTCGTGCGGACATCGGGCCCCTCGTGGGCGTAGACCAGGAACTCGCCGGGACGGTCATAGTTGACGAAGTTGAGCCGGTGGGCGATGCGGACCGTGAGTAGTGAGAGGATCAGGAAGACGGTCAGAGCGGTCAGGAGGAGGCCGTTTTTCAGGCCCACGCGCGCCCAGAGCCAGCCCACCGCGCCGCCCACGGCCAGGATGCCCACCAGCCCGCCCAGGAGGTTGCCCAGGCGGAGCAAGTCGTCCAGGGTGTCGGTGGCGACGGGCCCCCGCGCGGCGGCGACCGTCGTCGCCAGCGCCGCGGCCAGCGCGGGGAGCAGGAGGGGGATGAGCCAGCCGTACCGTTTCCACACTGTCCCCCAGTCCACTGCCTCCACGACCTGCCCCACCAGCCAGCCCGCCAGCAAGGCCATCGGCGTGGTGATGTGGACGACCAGCCAGGGCATCTTCTCCCCGGCGTAGGAATATCCGAACCAGGAGAGGAGTGACCAAATGACCAATGAACGAATGACCAATGGACCAATGGCCGATGAGCCAGCATCCAATGGATGGGTGGAGGGCGTGCGGCGACGGAAGATGGTCCAGAGGGCACGGATGGGCAGGAAGAGGGTCGCAGCGATGAAGCCCAGCATGGGGAGGAAGTCGTACATCGGGAGGATGACCAGGTAGTAGAACCAGGGCTGGTTGCCCCGCCGGACGCCGTGCTGTTCCAGCCAGTAGCCCAGGGAGCCGACCCAGCCGGAGGCGATGCCCCCGCCGTTGGTGAAGACGGTGGTGAAGAAGAAGAGGAAGATGCCGGTGTGGATGGCCGCTGCGATGGGCCAGCGGCGCTGGTCCCAGAGGAGGCCCAGGGCAACCGCTGCGGCAATCGTCATGGCCAGGATGACGCCGGAGTAGTAGATGGCAGGGGCGGTGTAGTTCGTGGGGTGCAACCGGGAGAGGTAGAGCCAGAAGGGGATGTTTCCCAGGTGGGGGTAGTGCTCCACCAGTCGCGCACCCAGCCATGCCGCGCCGTGGATGGGCAGCGGGCTCAGAAACGGCAGAGTGAGAGTGCCGATGAGGAAGATCAGGTCCAGAGCCCGGTACTCCGTCCGGCGGGGCCAGAGGCCGTAGACCAGGGCGGCCGCGCCGATCAGGAGGGAGAGGACGGCCAGTCCGCCGCCCAGCCGGGCCCAGACAGGGAGCGGGGCAGGAGAGGCGGCCCCGGGCCGGGTGCGCAGGGCCAGCCCTACGGCCAGCACCAGCAACCCTACTGCCAGCCCGATCAGCGCGCCGATGAAGGCCATTTCGGCCCCCCGTCGGTCCCAGGGCTGGCTCATAGCCTGGACCACCAGCAGGCCGACCAGGATGAGGCCGAAGATGGCCGTGTAGATGAAGGCGACCTCTTTGGTGGCGAACATCAGGGAGAGCGCGGCGGCCAGGAGGTAGAGGTGGCGGTCCCGGCCCTCCTCCAGGTAGCGGACGATGGCCCAGAAAACCCAGACGGCGAAGAGCACCGTGGGAATATCCTGGCGGATGTGGCGGGAATAGTAGGAGATAGAGGGGGAGATGAGGAGCAGGAAAGACGCAGCCAGCGCGCCCCACCGTCCCAGCCATCGGCGCATGAAGAAGGGGAAGGCCACCAAGACAACGCCCGAAAGGGTGTCAAACAGGCGGGCCGTGAAGTCGCTATCCCCGAACAGGAAGAACATCAGGGCCGTCATATGGAATTCCAGCGGCCCGTGCATCATCGGGTTGTGCTGGAATCCATGCCCGGCGTAGAGGTCCCAGGAGAACTTGCAGTGAAGGCTCTCGTCGTGGGTCTGGACCCGGTACCCCAGCATCACCAGCCGGGAGACCAGGCAGATAAGGATAATCAGCAGGTAAAGTCCCTGCTCGCGGGTGATGGGGATCCCCGTCAGGAGGGGGCGGTCCAACCAGGATTTCGGTTCGGGTTGGCTCATTGGGCAAACTCCGTTTTTTTCACCACGAAGACACAAAGACACGAAGATTTGTAACGATTCAGAAAAGTCTTTGTGCCTTCGTGTCTTTGTGGTTTATGCTTTATTCGGATGCCGGGATGAGTTCTTCCCGCACCCAGAGGACTGTCTCTTATACA
>JAGHZG010000205.1 GCA_017743275.1 Chloroflexota bacterium
GAGGCGTCCTGCTGGTCCAGAGCCTGAACTACGACCGTATCCTGGCCCGTCGGGAGCGGTGGATGGAGCCCCAGGCCCGCCGGGAGGGAGAGCGGGAGTGGCTCTTCCTGCGCTTCTACGACTTTGACCCCGACGGCCTGCTGACCTTCCACGTGATCCGGCTGTACCGGTCCGGCGGCCCCTGGGAGCAACGGGTGATGTCCACCCGCCTCTGGCCTCTGCGGCGGGCGGAACTGGTGGCGGCGCTGGAAGAGGCGGGCTTTGCCCGCATCACCCTCTGGGGCGATATGCAGGGTACTCCCTTTCAGTTGGAGGAGAGTCCCAATCTGGTCATCGGAGCATGGAAAGAACGGAATGGTTAGATTTCTCCCACATTCAGCGAAATCAACCGGCTTCGTCCTTCCGGCTGAATTCCAGCCGGGGAGGGACGGTCGCGCTCTCCGATGATCGGGGGCGCAAGAACCTGGTGCTGGTCTTCCTGCCTGATCTGGATGGTCCGGGGTGCCGGACGGCGATGCAGAACTTCGCCGATCGCTACCGGGAGTATCAGGCCGGCGCGGCACAGGTGCTGGTGGTGGTCTCCAGCCCTGCCGCTCAGCGGGCCCTGGGGGAGGGGGCCGCATATCCCTTCCCCGTGCTGGCGGACCTGGAGGGAGATGTCCGGCGGGCCTACACTGCGCTCCTGCCCGTCCCGGTCGGGGACGACCAGCCCGTGGTCTTCATCCTGGACCGCTACCGGGCGCCGTACGTGGCCTGGACCGGCCCCGAACCGGACGATCCGGCCCTGCAGGACGAATTTCTGGACTGGCTGGACTTTATGGAGTTCCAGTGCCCGGAGTGCGGGGCACCGGAGTGGCCGTGAGGCAACGCACGGCGCTGAATCTGGAGGCGGTGCGGGCCGGAGACCCGGCCTGGGAGCGGGCCTTCGCGGTGGGCCACTGGCACGTCCTGGCGACCCTCTCGGCGGCGTTGGGGCTGCTGGTGGTGGACCGGTTTGGAGCGCGGGGCTGGCTGCGGCAACTGGTCGGGTGGGGCGTTCTGGTGGGCTCCACCCTGGCCTTCTCGGCCGTCCAGTTCTACATGTTCCGCCAGCCCGGCACGGAGCCAGCGCGGGCCGTCCTTCTGGCCATAGATGCGGGCATCGGTCTCTTCCTGCTGGCGCTGGCCCTTTTTGTGCTGGGCCAGAAGTAGGGCAACTGCAAGCAGTTACCCTACGTTAGGATTTAGTAGCACAGGCTTCAGCCTGTACGGAGTAGCACAGGCTTTAGCCTGTGCGCTACGGCTGAAGCACTGTGAGGCCGGGAATGCGGCGGAAATGCATGCGGTCAAAGGTGCAGACTGTATGGATGCCCTGCGAGAGCATCCAGGCGGCATGATAGGCATCGGCGAAGTCTAAGTTTTGTTCCTTGTACCAGGCAATAGCCTGTAGGAGAATCTCCGCTTCCGGGACTTCCAGGCCGGGGGTGTTCAAAATCGCCAGGACCTTCTCCGCAATGGAAGGGCGGGAAAGGCGGTAAACAGTCTCCAAAACCCACACGATTTCGGCGATCACCAGGCTGTTGGTGAGCAGAGTGACCTCGCCCGCCGCCGCCCGGCGCAGCAGGGTCTCCACGGCGTCCGCCTGCTGGGGGATGTCGTTGGTGAGGTAGCGGAGGAAGAGATTGGTGTCTGCGAACAACCGTTCAGGGCTCATTCGACTCT
Source organism: Chloroflexota bacterium (assembly GCA_017743275.1). Classification (GTDB taxonomy): domain Bacteria; phylum Chloroflexota; class Anaerolineae; order B4-G1; family DUEL01; genus SpSt-77. The sequence goes on from JAGHZG010000205.1 coordinate 1,702, forward strand.
ACCCTCTGGGCGTGCGCCGCGATGGCTTGGCGGCGGAGTTCGTCAAAGTCCTGGGGGCCTTCTACGGGAACGCTCCCCCGCAGGTCCAGGAGGGTCTTCCCCAGGGGCTGCAGGAGGAACCGGTCGCCGAAGGGGATGAAGGCGACCCGGTCTCCCGCCTGCAGGCGCAGTCGCCGCCGGAGCGCGCGCGGGAGAGTCACCTGTCCTCGCCGTCCAACGCGGACAATCAGAGAATTCATCCGATTATCTCCTTATTTGCAGACTATTTTCAGTATAGCAGACAATTGTGAGAATGTCAAACCATATCTGACTCCACTGCAAAAAGGGTTCTTTATCGTAGAGACCGCAGAGGACGCAGAGCAATATTAAAGAAAATCTCTGCGCTCTCTGCGTTCTCTGCGATGAGTTTTTGCAGTGAACTCATATCTGGAAGGGGCAACTGCAAGTAGTTGCCCACAGGAAGGAGTCCCATGAGCGAGTACATCAACAACCGACAGAAGCGAAAGGAAGCCCTGAAGAACATCATCCGGCAGTTGCACGAGGGCCGGACGGTGGACGAGGTAAAGGCGGAGTTCGCCGCTCTCCTGCGGGACGTGGGGCCCACGGAGATCGCAGAGATTGAGCAGGCGCTGATAGACGAGGGCCTTCCCGAAATGGAGATCAAGCGGCTCTGCGACGTCCACGTCGCCGTCTTTCGGGAGTCGCTGGAGGCCCAGCAGAAGCCCGAGACCATCCCCGGCCATCCCGTCCATACCTTCCGGGCGGAGAACGACGCCGCGGCAGGAGTGCTGGACCGTCTCCAGAAAGCAATGGAGGCGCTCCTGCAGGTCCCCACCGACCCTGCCCGCCTGGAGGAAGCCCGACGGCGCCTGGCGGAGATGCGGGAGTACGAGAAGCACTACCGCCGCAAGGAGCATTTCCTGTTCCCGTACCTGGAGCGGAAGGGCTTCCCCGGCCCGTCCACGGTGATGTGGGCCATCCACGACGACATCCGGGGCGGCTGGAAGGCGCTGGCCGCGCTGCTGGAAGCAGGCCCCGGGGAGGATGTGGAGGACTTCCGGGCACGGGTGGAGACCGTCTTCCCGCCCATGGCGACCGCCATCCGGGAGATGTTTTTCAAGGAGGAGAACATCCTGTTCCCCACCTCTCTTCAACTTCTGACGGAGGAGGACTGGCGGGCCATCCGGGCGCAGGAGGCGGAAGTGGGATACGCCTACGTCCAACCAGGGGACCAGTGGCCACCGGAGGGGGTCCTGGTTGCACCCACACCGGCCCCAGCGTCAGTAGAGGTCGCTCCATCCCCGGAGGCCCGGGCCCTGGTCAGCGTCCTGCTCCACCTGGATACCGGCACCCTCTCCCCCGAGGAGGTGAATCTCATCCTGAACGCGCTCCCGGTAGAGGTCACCTACGTGGACGAGAACGACACCGTCCGCTACTTCAACCGGCCCCGGGAGCGGACCTTCCTGCGGCCCCCGGCGGTCATCGGCCGCAAGGTCCAGAAGTGTCATCCGCCCGCCAGTTTGCACCGGGTCCAGCGCATCCTGGACGACTTCCGGGCGGGGAAGCGGGACGTGGCGGAGTTCTGGATTCAGATGCAGGGGCGGTTCATCCACATCCGCTACTTCCCCCTGTGGGATGAGTGGGGAGCGTACCGGGGGACCCTGGAGGTGGTCCAGGACGTCACCGACATCCGCGCGCTGCAGGGGGAACGGCGGCTGCTGGATGAGACATAATGGGAAATGACCAATGACCAATGACCAATGACGGAATGACCGATGACCCATTGGAGGCATTATGCGCATCCTGGCGATCATCACGGGAGAATACGGCCAGCGGCACGTGGAGAATATCCGCGCTCATGCGCCGGCCGACTGGGAGATTCACGTCTGGAAGGCGCCGGCGACCTACCCGCTGGTCATTGACTATCCGGAGGACTATCTGCCCGACGACCTGCCCCCGGCCGACCTGGTGCTGGCCTTCGGGGAGCATCCGGGGGTGGCGGAGTTGGTGCCGGAGGTGGTGAAGCGGACGGGGGCGAAGGCTGTCATTGCGCCGGTGGACCGGGAGGAGTGGCTGCCCCGGGGACTGGCCCGCCAACTGCGGGGCTGGCTGGCGGAAATGGGAGTGGTCTGCGTCACCCCCAAACCCCTCTGCTCTCTGACGGAGACGACCTACAATCTCCGCCGCTACCGGACGGAGTACAATGACCTCTTCATCGCCGAATTCGCCCGCTACTTCGGGCGGCCGGAACTGTGGATCACGGTGGGCCCCGAGAGCCGCACGATCACGGAAGTGGAGGTGGTGCGGGACGCGGTCTGCGGGTGTGCGCGCTTCGTGGCTCAGGGGCTGGTGGGGGTATCGGTGGACGAGGCGGAGTTCCAGGCCGGGATGCTCCACCACCACTACCCCTGCCTGGCCGGGATGGTCAAAGACCCCGATTTCAACGACACGCTGATGCACGTCTCCGGGCACATTCTGAAGGAGCAGGTGGCGGAGCAGGTGAAACCGTACCGGCGGGAGGTGTACATCATCCCCAGTACCTGATGGGGAAGGCCGGCCTCAGGGAAGAGAACGGGGTTCTACGTTTGAGTCTCCTGCAAAAAGGTCATTTCACCGCCGAGACGCAGAGGACGCAGAGATTATCTTATAATGTAGAACTCTACGCTCTCGGTGTCTTTGCGGTGAGTTTTTGCAGTGAAGTCATTTTTCGTTGCAGCGGCGAAGCCGCCGCAATGAAAATAATCTTCTTTATTGGGGCTGCGGAAGCAGCCAGGGACCCTGCAGAGAGACCACGGGCAAAGCCAAAGTTGAGGGGAGGGGGCAGCGGCAAAGCCGCTGGGGGAGGGGTGAGGCTGACTTTCGCCTCCCGGCCTGCCTGTGTTCAGGC